>NZ_JBSFTY010000031.1:0-93170 GCF_053591515.1 Streptomyces sp. NPDC003011 | reverse complement strand
GGGTGGAGCTGGACGTGGCCGGGTCGTCCAACTCGATGCTGGTGCCGGTCGCTCCCCGCGCGGTCGCCCGCGCGGCGGCCGGAGCAACCCGCTGTTCCGCAGATTGACCGCGCCGTCGCGTCCAGTGTCAGGACGCGTCCGCGTCCAGTTTCGCGACCACCCGCTCGGAGACCTGACCCAGCGTCCGCAGCTCGGAGGGAGTGACATGGTCGAGGAACAGCGAACGCACGGCCTCCACGTGAAGCGGAGCCGCCGCCTCGATCGCCGCACGTCCCTGCTCCGTGATCACCACGAACGCACCGCGCCCGTCCTCGGCGCACTCCTCCCGTACCACCAGCCCCCGCCCGGCCATCCGCGCGATGTGATGCGACATGCGGCTCTTCTCCCACTCCAGCGCCCGGGCCAGATCCTGGTAGCGCTGCCGCCCCTCCGGCACGTCCGTCAGGTTGACCAACACCGCGAAGTCGGCAGCCGACAGGTTCGACTCCGACTGCAGCGAACGCGACAGTCGACCCGAGAGCTTCTCATGCAGCCGGACGAAACTCCGCCATGCGTGCTGCTCCTCCGACGTCAACCACCGCACGTTTTCCTCCATGGAGAAAGTGTAAACGTAGTTGATGGTTCACCGAACTTCTGGGCCTGATGCCGCTGCCCTCTCTCCCTGGGACCGCCGTCTCCACTCGGAAGCCCGTCCCGGCCGACATCGCCAGGCGCACCAGCCGTCCCCTCTGTCCTCCGGCGTGACCATGCCGCCTGCGCAGCCTCGGTACACGCATCCGGTTGCGGAACCCGTCCTAGCCCGCGCCTCGCCTGCCGCAGCTCGCACCGGTCACCGCGAGGGCTGCCCCGACAGGGGGGCAGAACCGTTGGCTGGACGGTTGCCTCCGGCAGGAGACCGAAGGGTGCCCCATAGGCAGCGTCCTCGCACCGGACACCGGCCGTTCCCGAAGATCAGCCCTCGTGGGCAAGCCACCCGGAGACGACGACACCTGTTCCCCACGTGTCAGCCGAGGGGAACAGGCGTCATGGGTGGCGGGCCGTGCCGCCGGTCAGGCCTGTGCGGGCTGCAGAGCGGCAAGCGGGGAGCGCCGGCCGTTCTCGACCGAACGCCGTAGTTCCTGGTCTGCCTTGGTCCGGGTGGTGGGCAGCTCATCGACGGCGGCGACGCGGTAGAGGGCGACGTCGACGGCCCTGGCCCGGGAGGTGCCGAAGCGGGCTCCGGTCGATCGCGGACGGGCGATGACGGCGCGGGGAGTGGTGCTGCTGGTCGCGAGGGCCGCGGTGGCGACGGTCGGGGCGTGCGGGATGTTCAGGGGCCGCGGGATGTTCAGGGACTGCGGGATGTTCAGGGACTGCGGGATGTTCAGGGGCTGCGGGGTGAAGATCGTGGTCGTCTGCGCGGTGTGGGTCGTCTTGGTCTCCTGGTCGTGGCCCGTCGCGAAAACGAACAGGCGCAGGACCAGGAAGCGGCCTATGCCGGCGAGGCCGGCGGCGGAGAGGTACACGAGCTGCTCGGTGAGCATGCTGGGGGCGGATTGGAAGGCGTGGAGGGCGAACACCGCCGCGGAGGTCGCCGCGTAGGCCGCGGCCGCCGAACCCGCGGACTGCCAGTGCCGGCGCCAGTCGGCTCGACGGCCGGTGCGGAAGGTGTAACGGGCGTGGAGCTCGGTGCCCAGGGCGGTCGAGGCGACGGTGATCAGCGCGTTCGACAGGGCCCACGGCATCACCATCGCGAGCAGCGGGACGGTCAGGCTGGCGAGGACTCCGGTGCCGCCGCCGAAGACCACGAAGCGGGTGAAGGCGGCGAGGCCGGTCCTCTGGGACGTGGTCATGGCATCTCCTGCGTCATGGGCGGGCGGTCCCGCTAAGAAGATGACACATCATCTACCTGTGACGTGTCAACTATCCCCCAGGACTGATGCGCCATCCATGAGAACTGCGTCGGCTCTCCCCGAGGGAACAGCACGCCCGGCGCACCTTCGTCAGCGTCCACCACCAGGCGCGGCGCTTTCCAACAGCGTGGCGGGAGACCTGCACGGCAACACGAACCTGTCCGACGCCGACTGATCCCCGATCACCGAGGACGCGGCCCTCGGTCTGGGTGACGGCGAGGGCCGCACCGACCGGGGTTTCCCCTCGCGTGGCGCTCGTCTCTGCAGCCCACCTGTCCGCACAGAACATGACCTCAGCCCCTCCGTGCCCCACTGCCCCGTTACCACCGCGCGCCGGATGACCTCACCCGTCTTGATCGGGGGCCATGACCAAGCCCTGAACCAGGGGACTTCAGGCGCGCCGTGTCGATGGCACATGCCAATTGGCGCGTGTCGGCGACCTATGCGAAGTTGGAAGTGCCGCTCAGCCGGACACGACAGACTGCTGCCGCGTCTCAACGACCCCGCCTACGAGGGTCGAGGACGGGAAGGGCTCGTGCTCCGCAGAACGGCCCGCTGACGCCCGCGCACCGCCTCGGAGATCCCGGGGCTCAACCGCACCTGCTCGGCGAGGGCTCGGCGCGCACTGGTGCGCGTGCCGGGCGACATCCATCCGTGTGACGTGCCGCCCCGATGTCCAGGGTGCCTGAAAGGTGCCCGCGGCGCCGGAAGCCCTCCTGGGCGCGGTGCGCCTACTCCGGTGGTGGTGCACGTCGGTCCAGGCCGTCCGTCAGACGCGGTCGGGGCGCAGCGGTGTGCCCGCATCGGGCGAGGGAGTGACGTAATGGCCGGTGCCATCGAGGACTACGCCTTCATCGGTGATCTGCACTCCGGTGCGCTGGTGGGCCGCGACGGGTCGATCGACTGGCTGTGTCTGCCCCGGTTCGACTCGCCGGCGTGCTTCGCCGCGCTGTTGCACGACGACAGTGCCGGCCGGTGGCTGCTGGCGCCGGCGGGCGCCGGGCCGGCGACGCGCCGCCGCTACCGGGAGGACACCCTGATCCTGGAGAGCGAGTGGCACACCGCTGAAGGCAGTGTCCGCGTCGTGGACTGCATGCCCCTGCGCGGAGAGGCCGCGGACATCGTGCGCATCGTGGAGGGCCTGAGCGGACGCGTCACGATGCGGATGGACCTCCGGCTGCGCCCCGACTACGGGCGCATCATCCCGTGGGTGACCCACACCGCGGGCGGGTTGCGCGCCGTGGCCGGCCCCGATGCCTTCTGGCTGCACACGCCGGTGAAGGTCTACGGAGAGAACATGTCGACGCGGGCGGAGTTCACCGTCGAGGCCGGCCAACAGGTGCCGTTCGTCCTCACCCACAAGCCCTCGCACCTGGCCACCCGCCCCAAGCCCGTCGACGCCGGGCCGGCGGTGGCGGACACCGAGCGGTTCTGGCGTAGCTGGATGAGCCGCTGCACCTACCAGGGAAAATGGAACGACGCGGTACGGCGCTCCCTGCTCACCCTCAAGGGCCTGACCTATCAGCCCACCGGGGGGATCCTCGCGGCCGCCACCACCGCGCTGCCCGAGCAGATCGGCGGCCCACGAAACTGGGACTACCGGTTCTGCTGGCTGCGCGATGCCACCTTCACCCTCCAGGCGCTGATCGGCACCGGTTACCTGGAGGAGGCGTCGGCCTGGCGCGAATGGCTGCTGCGTGCGGTCGCCGGGAACCCCGCCGACCTTCAGATCATGTACGGGCTGGACGGGACCTGGCGGCTGCCCGAGTACGAACTGGACTGGCTGAACGGATACGAGAACTCACGCCCTGTCCTGGTCGGCAACGCGGCCGCCGGACAGTTCCAGCTGGATGTGTGGGGCGAGGTCCTGGAATGCTTCTACGTGGCCCGCGAGGCGGGGCTGCCCGCCAACGACGCCGCGTGGAACGTCCAGACGGCTCTGCTGGACTTCCTGGAGGGCAACTGGCGTGAGCCGGACGCCAGCCTGTGGGAGGTCCGCGGCGACTCACGCCACTTCGTGCACTCCAAGGTGATGGCGTGGACCGGCCTGGACCGGGCCGTGCGTTCGGTACTGCACCACGGCCGCTGGGGTCCGCTGGACCGCTGGGAGGACCTCCGCGACCGCCTGCACGCCGAGATCTGCGCCGAGGGCTACGACGCCGAACGCAACACGTTCACCCAGTTCTACGGATCGAAGGGCGTGGACGCGGCCCTGCTTCTGCTGCCCCGCGTCGGTTTCCTGCCCTGGGACGACCCGCGCGTGCGCGGCACTGTCGACACCGTCCGGCGTGAGCTGAGCGAGGACGGCTTCCTGCTGCGCTACCGGCCCGAAGCCGACGGCGGCGTGGACGGCCTGCCGGGCTCCGAGGCGACCTTCCTGGTCTGCACCTTCTGGCTGGCCGACGCCCTGCACGGCACCGGCCGCGGCCGGGAGGCGCTGGAGCTGTTCGAGCGCCTGCTGGACCTGCGCAACGACGTGGGCCTGCTCAGCGAGGAGTACGACCCGGCCACCGGCCGTCACCTCGGCAACACCCCGCAGGCGTTCAGCATGGTCGGCCTCGTCAACTCCGCGCTGTGGCTCAGCGGTTCCAGCGACATCACCTCCGTCGACGGCGGGTCCGCCCGCTCGGGCGTACGTGTCGACGCCCACGGTCGAGGCAGCGAGCCGGCCAACTGAGCCCTCCCGCCGGACCGCGGCCTCCCCGCTCCCACCCCGACCGTGAAAGGACTCCCATGACCGACAACGACGTGCTCAGCACCGAGTACGACGCCCTGATCATCGGCAGCGGCCCAGTCGGCTGCACCTTCGCCCGCAAGCTCGTCGACGCGGGACAGCACGTCCTGATGATCGACGCCGGCGCCCAGCTGTCCCGGCGCTACGGCGAACACCTGAAGAACAGCTACCTGTACCAGAAGAACATCGACCTGTTCGTCTCCGTCATCAAGGGCCACCTGCTGCCCCTGTCGACCGCGACGAACAAGGAGCCGGTCCTCACCCTGGACCCCTCGGCGTTCTCCTACGATCCCGACAAGTACGCCGGCTACTCGATGCGCAACCAGAACCCGGAGCAGAAGAAGCACCTCAACCTCCCCGCCGCCGCGGCGACATACGCGGTGGGCGGTATGGCCACGCACTGGACCTGCGCGGTGCCTCGCTTCCACGCCCAGGTCGAACGGCGCAACGGCGACGAGGAATACCCCATCGACGACAAGAAGATGGACGAGCTGTACGACGAGGCCGAGACCCTCCTCGACCGGCGCACCTCCGTCTTCGCCTCCTCCGCCCGGCACCTGCTGGTCAAGCGGCTGCTCCAGCGGTCGGGACTGGAGTTCGACGACGTCACCGAACTGCCGCTCGCGGTACGCGAACGCGTCGACGCCGAGCGGACGTCCGCCGTCGACTGGGCGGCGTCCGACACCGTCCTCGGTGACCTCGCCGAGCCGCAGCACCGGCCGTCGGCCGGCTCGTTCACCCTGCTGGCCGAACACCAGTGCCTGCGGCTGGAGATCGCCGGTGCGGGCCGGCGCCAGAAGGTCGAGTACGCCGTCGTGCGGAACCTGCGCGACCTGCGCCAGGACATCCGTCTGCGCGCCCGCACCTACATCGTGGCGTGCGGCGCCGTACCGACACCGCAACTGCTGTTCAACTCCGGCGTCACCCTGCCCGCACTCGGCCGCTACCTGACCGAGCAGCCCATGTCCTTCTGCCAGGTGGTGCTCCAGCAGGACCACATGGACGGCATCGAGGCCGTCCTGCGCGAAACCAGCGGCACCGACCAGGACGAGGACAAGCGGGCCGCGGCCGCCGCCGACCGCGTCGCCGAATACCGCGCCGCCCAGCTCAAGCGGCTCCACGGCGGCGACAAGACCGCCGACCCCGTGCCCTTCCCGCCCGCCGAGCGCGATCCGAACCTGGCGCTGCTGGTGAGCGAGCAGCGGCCCTGGCACTGCCAGATCCACCGCGACGCCTTCACCTACGGCGCGGTGCCGCCGAACGTCGACCCCCGCCTCATCGTGGACCTGCGCTGGTTCGGCATCTCCCGACCCCGCCCGGAGAACAAGCTCACCTTCTCCCGGAAGATCCGCGACACCTTCGACCTGCCGCAGCCCACCTTCCACTTCCGCCTCGACGAGGCCGAACGGAAGGCGACCGACCGCATGAACGAGCACATGCTGCGCACCGCCACCGCACTCGGCGGGTTCATGCCCGGCTCCGAACCGGTCTTCCTCACCCCCGGTCTGCCGCTGCACATCGCCGGCACCACCCGGATGGGCACCAGCGAGCTGGACAGCGTCGTCGACGAGTACTCCAAGGTGTGGAACATCGACAACCTCTACCTCGGCGGCAACGGCCTGCACCCCTTCGGCAACGCCTCCAACCCCACCCTCACCAGCGTCGCCATGGCCGTGCACGCGGCCAAGACCATCATCAGCGGCCACCCCGGCCACTGACCACGTCCGCCTCCACCAGAAACGCAGGACCGCCACATGAGGGAACACCCCGCCCCCCGCCCGGACGGCATCCACCTGGGCATCACGCCCACCTGCTGGACCAACGACGACTTCCCGCTGATCGGGCACGACATCCCGATGGAGCAGTGCCTCAGCGAGATCGCCCTCGCGGGCTTCGACGGATGCAGTATCGGCCACAACTTCACCACCGACGTCGACGCGCTCGTCGCCGCCATGCACCTGCGCGACCTCAGCGTGAGCGAACCTTGGGTCAGCACCTTCTTCACCGTGCCCGACGGCGCCGAACGCACCGCCTGCGACCTGCTGAAGGTGCTGGAGTTCCTGAAGGAGTTCAACGCCGGTGACCCACCGGTGAAGACCACCACGATCGGCGTCGCCGAGTTCGGCCACTCCGTCCACCTCCAGTCGCTGAGCCTGCGCAGCAACAAGCCCGAGTTCACCGACGAGCAGTGGGACGACCTGTGCCGCGGTCTCAACGAGATCGGGAAGATCACCGCCGGCCAGGGCTTCACCCTGGCCTACCACCCGCACATGGGCACCGGCGTGCAGACCGAACAGGACGTCGACCGGCTCATGGCGCACACCGACCCCAAACGGGTCAGCCTGCTGCTGGACACCGGCCACCTCACCTGGGCCGGCGCCGACGTCAACGGAATCATCGAACGCCACCGGGACCGCATCGCCCACGTGCACCTGAAGAACATCCGCAGCAGCGTGCGCGCCGACCGCACCCTGGCCGCCGGCAGCTTCCGCGAGTACATCGAGTCGGGCATCTTCACCGTCCCCGGCGACACCGACGGAGACATCGACTTCGACACCCTCCTCAAGGCGCTGCGCCCGGGCGACACGTACCGCGGCTGGCTGGTCGTGGAGGCCGAGCAGGACCCCCTCGGCGGACACCCGCCGCTCTACCACGCCCAGACCGCTCACGCCTACCTCACCCAGGCCCTGGGCTGACCCGCCCCACCACCGACGGAAGGCACCCCATGGCCGCTGACACCCCCCTGAACATCCGCGTCCCCCACTTCACCCGCGAGGTCGTGGCCGACCAGCTCAACGACGGCTACTGGGTCGAGGCACCGGACATCGACGGCGACACCCGGCCCGACCTGTTCGGCTACGGACTGTCCCTCGGAGAGATCTACTGGTACCGCAACCCCGGCTGGCAGCGGCAGTTGGTGGCCGACGGCTTCCACATGCCCATCGGTGCCCACTGCGCCGACATCTCCGGCAACGGCCACCCCGACATCGTCGTCTGCTACGAGCTGTACGGCTCCGGAGGCCGCATCGACGACCCGGACCTCGAAGGCGGCAAGATCGACTGGATCGAGAACACCGGCAAGTCGGACGCCGACGTGCGCTGGGAACGTCACTACGTCGGCCGCGAGACGGGCATGCACCGCCTGCGGGTCGGTCACTTCACCCAGACCCGCAAGCCCGAGATCATGGGTGTGCCGTGCGTGGGGCCCAAGCACGTGCACGGCCTCATCCCGGTCGTGTTGTTCAGCCCCAACAACGACGTGCGCAAGCCCTGGGACAAGCGCGTCGTGGACGACAGCCACTTCCGCATGATCCACGGTGCGGAGAAGCGGCAGAACCCGCTGCCCGGCTGCGAGCACCTGGACTCCATCCTCCTCGCTTCGGAGGAGGGTGTGAACTGGCTGCACTACGACGAGCGTGAGGGCCGGTTCACCACCACCCACATCGGTTCCGGTGAACACTCCCAGTACGAGCAGACCGGCTTCAAAGGCAGCGGCGACGTGGGTGCCGGCCGGATCGGTGACGACCCGCACGCCTATGTGGCGGCCACAGAGCCGTTCCACGGCAACACCGTCGCCGTGTACGTCAAGGAGGAACCCGGCACCGCGGTCCACGAGGCGACCTGGCGCCGCGTCGTCCTCGACGTGTTCGGAGACCCCAACGAACTCGGCGAAGGCCCCGGCCACCAGATCGTCTGCGCGGACTTCGACAACGACGGCGACGACGAGTTCCTCGTCGCCCTGCGCGGACCGTGGCCCTGGCAGGGCGTCTTCTACTACAAGGCGCTCGACATCCGGGCCGGTGTCTTCGCCAAGTGGCGGGTGTCCTCCGACTCCACCGCGCGCATCGCGGTGGGGGACTTCAACGGGGACGGCCGGCTCGACTTCGCCACCATCGCCTACAAGGTCGACAAGTACTTCGTCGCCCAGGACGCGAAACTGTCCCTCTTCCGCAACGAGACGGACGTGACCGGAACCGCCTGAGACCCCGCGGCCGCACCGGACAGCCCCTGACAGGCAGGGGCTGTCCGGTGCGGGCCGACCGTGCGTCAGTCATGACGCCACCGCAGAAGGGAGCCCCGCGCGGTGACAGACGAGGACCGCACCGGTGAACCCGATGAGGGTCCGAGCCGCGCTCCGGAGACGGCACCCAACAGCCGGCCGTCCACCGGCGCCGCCGCGGCCGGACTGCGCCCACGGTGGGGCCCGCCCGCAAGGCGCCGTATCCTCGCTCTCCTCCTCCTGACCGTCGTCGCCGCGGCGGCAGCCGCCCTCCCTCAGCTCCTGCGCCCGGCCCCGGAACCCACGTACGTGGCGCTGGTCACCAGCCACACCGGCCCCGGTGCCCCACGCGGCAAGGAGATCACCCGCGGGGTCCGCTTCCATCTCGACCGGGTCAACCACACCGGAGGCGTGCACGGCCACCCGGTGCGTCTGCTGCTCTACGACGACCGGGCCGACCCGCGGGCGGCACGGCGCGCGGCCGAGCGCATCGTCCGCGACAAACGGGTCGCTCTGGTCATCGGCAACACCACCAGTCCGACAGCCATGTCGGCGGCGCCCGTCTACGCCGCGGCGCACGTCCCCTTCATCACGCCGACGGCCACGGCGGACGGCATCACCGACAGCCCCTGGTGCTTCCGCGCCACGTACACCAACTCCTACCAGGGCGGCTTCATCGCCGCGTACGCCCATGAGGTGCTCCGCGCGCGCAGCGCCACCGTGCTGCATGCCGCCACGGTCTACGGCCGATCACTCGCGGACGGCTTCGGCCAGGCGTTCGCGGCCGGCGGGCGTGTCCACCGGTCCGTGGCCCTCGACGGTGTCGTCGGACCCCGTCTCGCCGGACAGCTGGCGCAGGCGCTGAAGGCCGTGCGCCAGGACGAGGACAAGGGGCCGGTGATCCTGGCGATGCCCGAGGACCCAGCGCTCACCACCCTGGCGTACCTGCGCTCGCACGGCGTGACCAACCCCGTCATCGGCGGCGACGACCTGTCCAACGACCGTTTCGCCTCCGCACTGGCCGGCTCGTCCCAGGAACGGGCGAAGCCCGGCTCGATGACCGGCCGTTTCTACACCGCCTCCCCGCAACTGGCCGACAGTCTCACCGGCGAGGGACTGACGTGGGCAGCCGCCTACCGGGACCGCTACGGCGCTCTTCCCTCCTGGAAGGCCATGTCCGGGCAGACAGCCGCCGTCCTCGCCGTGCACGCCCTGCGCGCCGCCAAGGCACCCCACGGCCGCGTCACGCCCCGCCAGCACACGGCCGTCCGCGACGCCTTGGCCGCGCTGAACACCCCGGCGCGCAGCATCCCGGGCCTGTACGGGCGGATCCACTTCGACGCCACGCGCTCCCTGCACCAGCCGGTCACTCTGGGCGTGGTGCAGGACGGCAGCGTCGTCTCAGCGCCCGCCCAGCTGACCGAGTACAGGCCCGCGCAGGGGCTGGACGTCGACGAGGAACTGGCCGCCGGGCACGCCGTGCGCTACCGGGACAAGGTGCTCGCCCGCCAGCAGGTCGTCCACACCGGGATCAATGTCAACCGGATCAGCGCCCTCGACACCCGTGAGGGCACCTTCAAGGCGGACTTCTTCCTCTGGCTGCGCTACACCGGCAGCGAGGACGCCGCAGCCGTCGACTTCGCCAACCTCGCCGACGACAGCTTCAAGCTTCCCGCCCCTGTCCGCCAGTCCGTCAAAGACGGCGTCACATACCGCCTCTACCAGATCGTCACCACCTTCAGCGCGCAACTCGACTTCCACCGCTTTCCGTTCGACCGGCAGCACCTCAAGATCGTCGTTCAGAACCGGACAGATCCCTCGTCACGTGTCGTCTACGTCGTCGACCGCCCGCTCATCACGCAGGACCGCGCGGAGGCGCTGCGCAGCGGACGGGACGTGAGGCAGTCCATCGACGGCCTGCCGAACTGGGCGGTGCACGATCTCGCCCTGTACACGGCGGCCGTCGGCTCCACCGCCCGCCTCGGCGACCCCGACCTCTCCCACGGGCAGACCGGTGTCCACTTCGCCCAGTACGTCGCCGACGTCACCGTGTCCCGCAGCGCCGGCCCGTTCCTGGTGAAGAACCTCCTGCCGCTGCTGCTCAGCGTCGCCGTCACCTACGCCACGCTCTTCTTCCCGCGCGACCCCCGTTACACCAGCACCCGCGTCTCCCTGGAGGTGACCGCCATGCTCAGCGCGGCCGTCCTGCTCACCAACGTGACCGGGTCCCTGCCGGACATCGGCTACTCGGTGGCCCTGGAATGGGCCTACTACGCCTTCATGTTCCTGGTGGGCACCTGCGTGTTCATCTCCCTGGCCGGAGCCTGGCTCAACGAGCACGACAACGTCCGGGCCTGGAACCGGCTCGCGCACGTCTCCCGCGTCTACTACCCGCTGTTCTGCCTGGCGGTACTGCTCGCCTACGTCCTCCACTTCGGCTGAACCACTCTCCGGGACCGCGCCGTGACAACTGCCGAACCCGACTTCCCCACGAAGCGGCACCTGCGCCGGGCCGCGAGGACCGTCGACGTCCTCGCCTTCGCCACAGCCGTACTGTTCGCCGTCGCCCTGTTCGTGGCCCTGCGCCATCCTGACGGGCTGGACCTGCGCCATCCCAGCACGCGTCTCGGCCTCGTCACGGCCCTCGGGCTGCTGCTGGTCCTGCTCGGCGGCCTGGCCGTCATCCGCCGGCTGCCCACCCACCGGTTGTGGCTGGCCAGCGCGTGGACCAGTGCCGTTCTGCTGACCGGCACCGCGACCGTCTGGCACATCCAGGTCTCCGACACCTCCCACACCCTGACCCGGGGCACCATCGTCACCAGTCCCCGCTCGGCCCAGGCGTATCTGGCCCGCCACATGCCCGCCGGTGCTCCCGTTCTCGCGGTTCCCACCGGGGTGTTCATCCAGGCACTGCGCTTCACCGACGCCTACGACGTCGAGGTGAGCGGGTACCTCTGGCAGCGCTACGCCGATTCGCTCCCCGCCGACCTGGAGCGCGGGGTGGTACTGCCGGAGGCGGACGAGTCCTACGAGCCGGAGAAGGTGTACGACTTCCGCCGCGACGGCGAGCAGATCGTCGGCTGGTACTTCCACGTCACCTTGCGTCAGATCTTCGACTACCGCACGTATCCCCTCGACGAGCAGGACGTATGGCTGCGTCTGTGGCATCCCGACTTCCGGCAGCGCGCGGTGCTCGTGCCCGACCTCGCGGCCTACCCGCCCTGGCGCCCTCAGGCCGCCTACGGCCTCGACTCCGGCTTCGTTCCCGGCAACTGGGACGTCAAGGCGACGGCCTTCAGCTACGACACCCCGCCCTATTCGGCCAACTTCGGACAGGGCCGGCAGTACCGGAAGGAAGCCTTTCCCGAGCTGTACTTCAACATGCACATGGCGCGGGAGTTCGTCTCACCACTGTTCGGCAGGATCATCCCGCTGGCCTTCATCGCGATCCTCGTGTTCGCCTCTCTCTTCGTCACCACGAAGAACACCCGGCGCTTCCCTCTGGCCGGGTTCGACGGGCTGACCGTCGTCGAACTCGCGGCCGCGCTGCTGCTGGTCCTGACGGTCGACCACAACACGACGCGGCAGGAAACCGGTTCGCACGGCATCGCGTACATCGACTACCTCTACTTCTGCCTCTACTTCATGATCATCGCCGTGGTGTGGAACTCCCTCCTGCTGTCCCGCGGCCCACGCCTCGCGCTGGTCGAATGGCGGGACAACCTGGCACCCAAGCTTCTGTACTGGCCGACGCTCGCCTTCCTCGCGTTCGCCGTCACCGCTCTCATGTTCCTGCTGTGAGGCATCAGGTGCCGGCGTCACACGAACGGCCCGCCCGCGGTCGCGGGACAGCAGCCGGCGTGCAACGGTGGATCTCCCGGCCACAGGGCACAGGCGCCGAGCCCCGCGCGGAGAACCGCGCCGGTCGCACTCGCCCGGACGCCCGCTGGACACAAGGACGAACCGGTCATGAACCACGCCCTGGACTTTCCCGCCTGGCTGCGGGCGACACACTTCCTGAACTTCCTGTTCCTCACGCTCCTCATGCGCAGCGGTCTGCAGATCCTCAGCGCCTCGCCGCGGTTGTACCTCAACGACGACTGCCGTCCCGGCAGCGAGGTGCTGAAGTTCAGCCGCCGCGAGCTGCCCGAGGGCAAACTGTGGACGGCGTCGGACCTGGAGGAGACCTGGTCCCCCGTCATCGCTCTGCCGGGGCGGCCACACGGTCTGGGCCTGGGCCGGCACTGGCACTTCGCAGCGGTGCTGGGCTGGATCCTCACCGGAGCCGTCTACCTCGTCCTGCTCTTCGTCTCCGACGAGTGGCGCCGCCTGGTGCCCACCAGTTGGGAGATCGTCCCCGACGCGCTGCGGGCGCTGGGCGGTTACCTCACCGCGGATCCCCCGGCCGAGGGCGGCTCGTACAACGCGCTCCAGCAGCTGAGCTACTTCGCGATCGTCTTCATCGTCGCCCCACTGCAGATCGCCACCGGCGCGGCGATGTCACCGGCGGTCGACGCGCGGTTCCCGCGCTACGTGTGGGCACTGGGCGGACGGCAACGCGCCCGGTTCCTGCACTTCGTCCTGCTCGCCGTCTTCACCGTGTTCCTGGTGGTGCACGTAGCGGTCGTCGCGGCACACGGGCTGGGCCAGGAGATGGCCAAGATCGTGCTCGGCTCCGTCACCGCCAACCACACCCTGGCCCTGGTCCTGGCCGGCCTCGGCCTGCTGGCCGTCATCGCGGTCAACATCCTGGCCACCGTCGTCTCAGCGCGCCGGCCCCAGGAGACGCGCCGTGTCCTCGGAACACTGATCGCTCCTGTGGAGCACGGCATGACCCGCGCCATGCCGCCTGCGCCGCACGAGCGCACCGGCACGCCGGTCTCCGCATATCACTGGATCAACGGCCGTCCGCCGACCGACGGCGCCTACCGGCGCTCGTTCGAGGACGGCTTCACCGACTGGCGGCTGCGCGTCGAGGGCCTGGTGGCCGCACCCCATGCGTTCAGCCTGGAGGAGCTGCGGGCGATGCCCGAGGTGCGGCGCCGCAGCCTGCACCACTGCATCCAGGGCTGGTCCTCCATCGCGGACTGGCGCGGCGTGCCGATCACGGAGGTACTGCAGCGCTGCCGGCCGCTGCCGGAGGCCCGGTTCGCGGTCTTCTGGGGCATGGACGACAAGGCCCAAACCGAATCATGGGGAGAGGGCCTCTTCTACGAGGCGGTACGGCTGGACCTCCTGGCCGCCTCCGGCGCGTTCCTGGCGTACGAGATGAACGGGGCGCCACTCCCCGTCGAGTACGGTGCTCCCCTGCGGCTGCGCCTGGAGAACCAGCTCGGGTTCAAGATGGTGAAGTGGCTGGCCCGCATCGACATCGTCGCCGACGTGTCCCAGATGGGCGGCGGCAACGGCGGCTGGCGGGAGGACAACCAGCACTTCGAGAACATCGTCGCCATCTGAGCGCCACCCCGGCCGGCCCGGAGCGGAGCGGCCCTCGCTCAGGCATCGAGGGTGATGACGGTCTTGACGTCACCGGGCCGGCTCGTGAAGGCGTCGGCGAAGCGATCCAGTGGCACCCGACGGGTGATGAGCCGGTCGAGCCAGGCGGTGCCGGCCTTCCCCAGCGCCTCGGCTGCCTGCCGACAGTGGCGCAAGTCGGCGTTGACAGAGCCCACGGCCACGTCGTTCTCCAACACCAGGTCCCGGTTGACCGTGCCGGCGTCCGGCAAACCGATCGGACCGGCACCCGTCACCAGGACCCGCTGCGGTGCGAACCAGGACCGGGCACCGATCCGTTCCACCTGCTCCCCCGCCTTGGCGACCACGGTCGTCGGCTCCATCAGCGTTCCGACGCCCGCCGGGCGGGGACTGAGGGAGACCGCGTACGCGGCCTCGACACACCACCGCTGGGCGGCGTACCCGTCGATCTCCTTGATGCCGCGCTCCCTGTAGCTGGTGGAGGGTACCGCCGTGGGAGTGTGCGGGACGGACGAGGAGATCGCCGCCGGTGAGTACGGCTGGGCTCCGCCGGGCCGGGAACGGCCCGTGCTGGGGCACGAGTCGTTGGGACGGGTGGTCCGCGCCCCCCAGGGCGGTGGCTTCGCACCGGGTGACCTCGTGGTGGGAGTGGTCCGCCGTCCCGATCCGGAGCCTTGCGGCGCTTGCGGTCGGGGCGCATGCGATATGTGTCGCAACGGTCCTCTACCGGATGCAGCTCTCTGCGTCCGCCCCGGACCAACCGGTATATGGCGCGCGACGCGCGCAGCTGTGGCGCGGCGCCGCACCGGACCGCACCGGCCCGCCCCGCACCGGCCCGCCGGCACCACCCCGCCGGCACCGGCCCGCCCCAATTGACCGCTCAGCGATGGCGCTTGCCTGCTGCGGCCTTGTACATCGCCGACGAGGTCCTCTCCGCACGTACCTCGGTCGGGCCCTGTTTCGCACGGTTGTCGGATGACGCCCCTCGGGCGGCCGTCGGATGACACCATGTCGATATGACCACCGAGCCGGCGTCCCGCGCTGCACGAGCCGCGATCTTCGCGGCCGTCTGCGTGGTGACGGCGGCTCTCGGCCATGCCTGGTCATCCGGCTCCTCGCCGCCCTGGTTCGTCCTGGGGAGCGCTTTCACCGGCACGGTGTCGGCTGCGTGGTGGATCGCCGGGCGCGAACGCGGACCCCTGGTCGTGACAGGGTCCACGGTCGTGGCCCAGTTCGGCCTGCACTCCCTGTTCGATCTGCTGCGGCCGTCTCCGACGGCCTCCATGGCCGGCATGGAGCACGTCGAGCTCATGAAGCGCATGAATCATGAGCAGCTCACGGAGCACATGGCCTCCACGGGCATGAAGCCCATGGACATGAGTTCCATGGACATGATGGCGCCCGGCGTTCACAGCTCCACCCTCATGATCGCCGCCCACACGCTCGCCGCCCTCGTGTGCGGCCTGTGGCTGTGGCGCGGCGAATCGGCGGCGTTCCGGTTGGGCCGCTCGCTCGCTGCCGCGATGTTCGTCCCTCTGCGGCTGGCTCTGCGGATCACGGGGTCAGCGCCCCCGCCGCAGTTGCCCGAAGCTCCGGTGATCGCAGACCCCGCATCCAGGCTGCATGCGGCGCTCCTGCAACACGTCGTCTCGCGCAGGGGTCCTCCCGGCTACGTGGCCTGCTGCTGACCGTCCGTCCCTGACAGACAGACGGAGTACCGGCGTGCCCACCCGCCACACGCCCCCGTGAGGCGGCACCTCACTGCACGCCGGCCATTGGCCCACGGCGTTCCGGCGCGCCCACCGACCGTGGACGCGGCGCGCCTTGGAGTGCCCCCACGCTGCCGGGCCGCGCCCCGCCCTGCCTGGTGCGCGCTCGCAGCATCCGGAAGGACCCTCTGCGATGATCCCTGCCCTTGCCGGCTCTGCTCCGGGACCATTCGGTCCGGGGAACGACGAAGAAGTGACCGATTGGGCGCTGGCCGCCAGGAACGGAGACCCGATGGCTGTCGAGCGCTTCGTCCAGGCGACGTACAGCGATGTCTGGCGGTTCGTGGCACACCTCAGCGGCGACACGCACGGCGCCGATGACCTTGCCCAGGACGCCTTCCTGCGGGCCTTGCACAACCTGCCGCAGTTCGCCGGTCGCTCGGGCGTGCGCACCTGGCTCATGTCGATCGCCCGCAGGTCGGTCATCGACCGCTACCGGTATGCCTCCGCCCGCCCCCAGATCGCCGAAACCGCCGACTGGCGCACCGCGGCCGAAAGCGCACAGCCATCCGGTCTGCCGGGCTTCGAGGAGGGCGTGGCCCTGCTCGATCTGCTCGATGGCCTGGACGTCCATCGCCGGGAGGCGTTCGTGCTCACCCAGCTCCTCGGGCTGTCCTATGCCGATGCCGCCTCGGCTGCGGGCTGCCCGGTCGGCACCATCCGTTCCCGGGTGGCGCGGGCCCGCGAGGACTTAAGCGTTTCGCTGTGGGCTGCGGAGGCGTGTGGCGAGCCAGAACATTAATGGCCGGAATTGCATCCTCCCTCCTTGGGGGTCGTGGCGCGGAGGCGTCTGGTTCCCGGCCCCTGTCGAGAATCGGAAGCACTTGAAGCACGAGGAGTGCGCCGGGGTATGTTTTGCTCCACCCGCGCCCCCACAGCCACACCAGCAAGCGATTTCCGTCCGGACAGCCGGGGTACGCCTCTTGCTGTCCGGGCGGAGACTTCGGACCTGAACCTCGGAATCCTGGAGATACCCGTGACACCGGAGATAGAGAACGCCTTCGCCGCGATCAGGGAAATGTACGGATCGGAATCGATCGTGCGCGTCGAGGAGATGCTGGCAGCGAACAACCAAAACCGGCATCCCCTCCAGAAGGGCGCCAAGTGGATCATGCCGGGAATTTCTCAGCAGCCGTGGCACGATCCGTACGGGCATCCGGAACTCAGCCCGGTGGTGCACGCGCTGGAAGCGAACCACGCCTCGATCAAGGCTGAGCTGGAAACCGCGTGGACCGCTCGCCGGAACGCCTTTTCGGACTACGAGCACTACCTCACACGCCAACAGGACTGGCAGGCCCTTTACTTATTCCGCAAAGGCTCCCTGGTCGAGGAGTCGGCCGACACCGCTCCCACCGCGTTCAAGGTGCTCAGGGAACACGCCGTCGACACGGGGAAACTCTGCCCTCTCCTGGAGTGCCACTTCTCGACCCTCCTCCCCGGCGCGGCGATCGCTCCGCACTGCGACCTGTGGAACTTCAGCATCAACCTGCACCTTGCCGTCGACATCCCGGAAGGGTGCGGCATCACCGTCGCGGGTGAGACCCGTACCTGGGAGGAGGGCAAGTGCCTGCTGTTCGACTACTCCTTCGAGCATGAGGCATGGAACCGCGGGGTGCGCCCGCGTACCTGCCTGCTCGTCGACCTCTGGCACCCGGACACGACCGTCCCCGAGCGGGCGGCTCTCGTCGCGCTCATCAGCGAGATCCGCAAGCTGATGGGCGAGGGCTGAGCGGACACCGACGTCAGTACAGCGGGCCCGGGCGTACCGTCACGGCGGTGACCTGCACCTGGCCGGAGTTTCGGAACCACAGATCGAAGCGCACCTTTTCGCCGAGTTCCAGCGTCGGCGGATCAAGGACCATCACCTTGATGGTGGACGGGTCCATGCGCAGGCTGCCGCCGGCCGGAACGGTGACGGGGCCGATGGGCTTCGCACGGTTTTCGCCGTTCTCCGTGACCGTACGGGCAAGCACCGTGACCCCGAGGTCCAGGGACGAGACGGACTCCAAGGTGTCCGTCTCGCCACCGGTGTTACGGATGGAGAAGAACGCCGCGGCGTTGGCCGCGTCGGTCGGCTGGAAGACCCGGCCACCGCTGACCCTGATGGCCGCCGGTGGTTCGCCGGCCGCCCCGCTCGCCGTGTAGGCGCAGAGCAGCAACAGAACGGCCGCGCACGCACCCGTCGGCACCAGAGCGGCACGCACGCCACCTGCTGTGGCCAGGCGGCGCCACAGGGGGAGCGGGTGGTCAGCCGACGCTGCTGGCACTGAGGTCATCGGAATCCTTCCGGGAGGGAGTGCCGCCCGCGCTCCGCGTGGCGTCGGAGTACGGCGGAGCGGGCTGATATGCCCGCAGTCGCAGGCTGTTGGCGACGACGAGAACGGAGCTGGCGGACATCGCCACCGCCGCGAACATCGGGTTGAGCCAGCCGGTGGCCGCCAGCGGGACGGTGACCACGTTGTAGCCGAAGGCCCAGACGAGGTTGGCCCTGATCGTGGTCAGGGTTCTGCGGGTGAGCCGTACCGCCTCCACGACGGCCTGCATGTCCTCCCGTACGAGGGTGATGTCGGCCGCGCCGATCGCCGCGTCGGTTCCGCTGCCCATGGCGATGCCCAGGTCGGCCGAGGCGAGGGCGGCGGCGTCGTTGACCCCGTCGCCGATGACGGCCACGCGCCGTCCGTCGGCCCGCAGCTTCGCGACGATGTCCGCCTTGCCCTCCGGGGTGACTCCCGCGTGCACCTCGTCGATGCCCACCTGCTCGGCCACGGCACGGGCGGCTGCCGGACCGTCGCCGGTCACCATGATCGGCTCGATGCCGAGGACCTGCAGCCGGCACACGGCATCCTCGCTGGAGGGCCGCAGGCTGTCACCGACAGCCAGGACGGCTACGGGGCTGCCGTCCGCCTCGACCACCACCGCGGTCCGCGCGGCGGCTTCGGCGCGCTCCAGCGCCTGCCGCAGGATGTCCGGCAGCACGGTGCCCGGCCGCGGGCGTCCGACGAAGACCTCGCGGCCGTCGACCCGGCCGTGCACCCCGGACCCGGTCACGGCCCGGAACCCGCCCACGGGAGGCAGCGGATCCCCGTCCGAGGCACGGCGCGCGGCGGCCACGACGGCCCGGCCGATGGGGTGTTCGGAGCCGTACTCGACCGCTCCGGCCAGCCGCAGAACCCGCGCCGCGTCTTCGCCGGGAGTACTCACGGTCGTCTCGACGAGTGTCATACGTCCGGTGGTGAGAGTGCCGGTCTTGTCGAAGACCACGGTGTCGACACGTTGCAGCCGCTCCAGCGCCTCCGGGCCCCGGATGAGCACGCCGAGCTGAGCACCTCGCCCGGTGGCCGCCAGGAACGCGGTCGGTGTGGCCAGGCCGAGCGCGCAGGGGCAGGCGACGACGAGTACGGCCACTGCTGCGGTGACGGCCGACTCGCCGTCCGCCCCGGCCCCGAGCCAGAAGCCGAGCACCGTGCACGCGACGGCCACGATGGCGGGCACGAAGACACTCGCGACGGAGTCGGCGAGCCGCTGGATGCGGGCCTTGCCGGCCTGCGCGTCGGTCACCAGCCGGGTGATCCGGGCAAGCTGGGTGTCGGCACCGACCGCGGTGGCGCGGACCACGAGCAGCCCGCCGACGTTGACGGCGGCACCCACCACGGCGGATCCCGGGCCCACCTCCACAGGGGCGCTCTCGCCGGTGACCAGGGACAGGTCCAGGGCCGAGCTGCCTTCGGTCACGACTCCGTCCGTGGCCACCTTCTCGCCCGGCCGCACCACGAACTCCTGCTCCACCCGGAGTTCTGAGACAGGGACCCGGCGGTTACTGTCGCCCTCTCTCAACTCGACGTCCTTGACCCCGAGTTCGGCGAGCGCGCGGAGCGCCGAACCCGTGCCGCGCTTGGCCTTCGCCTCCAGGTACCGCCCGGCGAGGACGAAGAGCGGCACGCTCACCGCCGCTTCCAGGTACAGATGCGCGCCACCGGCCTCGGCGCCGGGCAGCAGACTGAACGGCATGCGCATACCCGGTTCCCCGGCGCCCCCGAAGTACAGCGCGTAAGCGGACCACAGGAAGGACGCGACCACGCCGAGGGAGACCAGGGTGTCCATGGTCGCGGCGGCGTGGCGCAATCCCTTGAGCGCCCGCTGGTGGAACGGCCACGCGCCCCAGGTCGCGACCGTCGCGGTGAGGCTGAAGCAGAGCCACTGCCAGTAGTCGAACTGCAGGGCGGGGACCATGGACAGCACGAGTACGGGCACCGACAGCAGCGTGGTGATCCACAGTCGGTCCCGCTCTCTGACGTCGGCAGCGCTCTCCGGCCGCTCGGCCGATGTCCCTTGGTCCTCCGGGGCGGCGGCGGGTGGCGGCAGCTCGGCGGTGTAGCCGGCGCTCTCGACGGTGGAGATCAGCTCCTGCGAGGTCACCGCGAGGGGATGGGAGATCCGGGCCCGTCCTGTGGCCAGGTTGACCGTTGCCGTCACGCCCTCGACGCGCCCCAGCTTCTTCTCCACCCGGCCCACGCAGGCGGCACAGGTCATCCCGCCGACCAGGAGATCGGTGGTCGTGAGGGAGCCGTTCGCCGCCGGACGGTGGTCGGCGGATGTCATCGTCCCTCCTTCACGGGGCGCTCCACGGCTCCTTTGCCATGCATGTCCGACATCCCTGGCTCACCGCTGTCTCCGGGATTCTCCACGGTCCGGTGCATGCCCGGGGCCACGGGGCCCGCGAGGCGCCCGACGGCATACGAAAGAGACGTCAGCGAGAGCATGAGGATGATGAACCCCAGCAGAGCGGCAGGCACGGCGAAACGGAGTTTAAGGTGAACGGCTGGCGGCATCGGAGCCTCTCCATGTAGGGCCGGGAACTTCTCAAGTCCCATACCGTACGGGGGTATGCGGACCAAATCGGCCCCAGGGAGATGTGACGAAAAAAATGGGCGGCTCCCGGAACCAGGGAGGCTTTCCGTCCGACTACCGGAAAAGGCCCTTTCCCATTCACGCGGAACCGCTGGCCGTGTGACCCCGTCAACTCTTTTATAACGCAGCGTCAGTTTGATTGAAACAGCAGTCGAACTGGTCATCCGCTCAACCTCCATCCACCGCTCGCATGGCCGGAAGACGCGGGTTTATCTGAGCTGCGGCCACGGCATGCCACACAGGCATGTCACCGTCGGGAATGACTTTCGAGCCGCCCCGGCTCCACGGAACCCCTCCCCCACCTGCGATCTCTGCCCGCGAGATCGGGAAGGGCCCGCTCCCGACGGCCGATTCCCCGCGACCCCCTTCGTACGCACGAGCGAGTCCAGCAACCGGAATCTGAGCCAGTCCGAAACGGTGGACGATGGCTTGTCGCAGGCGCACCAAGTGAGCCACGATCCAGAACGAGCCGCGCTCCAGGCAGGTGACGCACCACCGAGGCCGGCGGATTCGACACGCAGCAACTGTTCAGAACCGCTGCCACTGCGATCGCCTGTCGCCGTGGTGCACGTGAAACGAGGGATCCGCTAGGCATCGCTAGCAGATCTCAAGGGGGATTGTCCGGTTATGTCTGCACTAAAGTCGCCATCCGCTCCACCGCGCCAGCGTCTCGGACTGCCCTTGCTCGTCCTGGCCACCGCACAGCTGGTCATCGCACTCGACTTCAACATCGTCTATGTCGCCCTCCCCACCATCGGCAGCGAGCTCGGCTTCTCCGGCCAGGATCTCCAATGGGTGGTCAGCGCCTACGTCGTGGCCACCGGGGGGTTGCTGCTGCTCGGGGGCCGGGCGACCGACCTGCTCGGAAGACGCCGGATCTTCGTCCTCGCCGCACTGCTGTACGCGGTCTCGTCACTGGTGGGCGGGCTGTCCGACTCCGCCGGCATTCTCGTCGCGGTACGCGCCGTCCAGGGCATCGGCGGGGCCCTGCTGTTTCCCGCCACCCTCTCCCTGATCAACACCCTCTACGACGAGGGCCCGAGCCGTAACCGGGCGCTGGCCGTGTGGGGAGCCGCCGGAGCGGGCGGGCTGTGCTTCGGCTCGCTGCTGGGCGGGGTACTCGTGGACGCCTTCGGCTGGCCGTCGGTGTTCATCGTCAACATCCCCCTGGCCGGCGGGATCGCGCTGGCCGGTGCGCTTCTCTTCCCCGCCGACGGACCACTGACCCGGCAACGGGATTTCGACTTCCTCGGGGCCCTGACCGCCACCTCGGGTATCACGCTGCTGGTCTTCGTCCTGGTGCATGCGCCCGAAGCCGGCTGGGGCAGCCGCAGCGTCCTGACATGCGCGGCCCTCTCCCTCGTCCTGCTGTCACTCTTCGCCTTCGTCGAGGCGCGTACCCGCGATCCCCTCACACCGACACGACTGTTCGCCCACCGCGGCCTGGTCGGCGCCATGGCCCTGACCGCGCTGTTCAGCGCCACGTTCAGCTCCGTCCCCTACTTCCTGACCCTGTACTTCCAGACGGTGCGCGGCTACAGCGCGCTGGGCACCGGACTCGCCTTCCTCGTCCCCGCCCTCGTCGTCGCTGCCGGAACCCACGCGGGCGAGAAGGCCGTGGCCGCCCTCGGGGTCCGCACCACCATGCTGGGCGGCATGGCCGTGGGAGCTGTCGGCGCGCTGCTCCTGGCCCTGAACCTCACCGACGACGGCTCCTACGTTCGCCTGCTGCCCGGCATCGTGCTGCTGAGCCTCGGCCAGGGCGCCACCTGGACCGGAATGTGGATCGCGGCGGCGACCGGTGTCGACCCCGGCGACCAGGGCATTGCCTCGGGTATGGCATCGACCACGCTCCAGGTGGGCGGCGCCGTGGGCCTGGCGGTCCTGGTCGCCGTCGCCCGCACCGGAGGCCACAACCTCTCCGGCGCCGCCCTGCTCGACGGGGTCCGTGACGCCATGTACGTCATCGCCGCAGGAATCTGTACCGGCGCCGTGGCCATCCTCGCGCTGCGCAAGGCCTCCCACCGATAGAGGCCGCCACGCCCCACCCGGCCGGCCCGGCTCCGCCCACCGGCAGCCTCCCCCTTCCTCCTGCCCCTGAGCCGCCGCATCCGCACCCGGACACGACCACGAGGAGACACCGCTGTGTCCAGCGCGCCCCTACACTCCCTCAGCCCCTATGACCCGCCGCCCTCCGCGCCGCACGACCGGTCTGCCGTCCTGTGCGGGCTGGCCGCCTGGGTTCCCCCGCGCGTCGTGACCAACGAGGAACTGTCCCGGCGGCTCGACACCAGCGACGACTGGATCCGGACCCGGACCGGTATCAGCCGACGGCACTTCGCCGAGCCCGGCCAGGCGACCTCCGACCTGGCGGTGGAGGCGGGCCGCCGGGCGCTGCGGTCCGCGGGTACGGAAGCCGTGGACGCGGTCATCGTCGCCACCACGACCCCGGACCGCTCCTGCCCGGCCACCGCCCCGGTCGTCGCCAGCAGGCTGGGCCTGTCCGGAGCGGCGGCGTTCGACGTCAGCGCCGTCTGCACCGGTTTCGTGTACGGACTGGCCTCGGCCGCCGGTCTGATCGCGGCCGGTGTGGCCGAACGGGTCCTGCTCATCGGCGCGGACACCTACTCCACGATCGTCGACCCGCAGGACCGGGCCAACGCGATCATCTTCGGGGACGGAGCCGGAGCGGTCGTCCTACGTGCCGGGAGCCCCGGCGAGCCCGGCGCCGTCGGCCACTTCGACCTCGGCAGTGACGGCGCCGAGGAGGAGCTGATCATGGTGGCGGCCGGCGGTTCCCGGCAGCGCTCGACGTCGGCCGAAGTGCACCCGCACGAACGCCACTTCTCCATGCGCGGGAAGGAGGTCTACCGGCACGCGGTCACACGGATGGCGGCCTCGGCGCGCGCCACCCTCACCCGGGCCGACTTCAAGGCCGAGGACATCGACCACTTCGTTCCCCACCAGGCGAATCTGCGCATCCTGCGTTCGGTGGCGGACGACATCGGCCTGCCCCCGGGCCGCTACGTGTCCAACGTCGAGTCGGTGGGCAACACCGGCGCCGCGTCCATCCCGCTCGCCCTGGCCGATGCGGCCTCACACCACACCATCCACCAGGGGGAGCGCGTCCTGCTCACCGCGTTCGGAGGCGGCCTCACGTGGGGTTCCTGCCTCCTGACCTGGCCCGACCTCCCGCAGGTCGACCATCCGTACGACAGACGAGGAGTAACCGCACCATGAGCACCACCTACGACCAACTGGTCGGCATCCTCACGAGATTGCACGATGCTCCGCCCGACCGGATCAGTCCGGATGTGACCTTCGCCGGGCTGGACGTCGACTCGCTGACCATGGTCGAGATCAGCATGCGCATCGAACGCGACCTCGGCGTCACCGTCGCGGACAACGAACTCCAGGAAGACCTCACCCTGGGCGCCACCGCCCGACTGATCGACTCGAAACTCGCCCAGTGACCGTCACCAACGGAAAGCGGAGAACCATGAAGATCACGGCACAGGCAGGCAAGGAAATCGGCGCCAGCGTCGAGGGGTTCGACTACGCCACCGCCACACCCACGGACATCGAAACGCTCAAGAAGACGGTCTACACGAAGAAGATCGCGGTCCTGAAGAACCAGGACCTGACGCCGCAGCAGTTCCTCGAACTCGGCAAGCTGCTCGGCCGTCCCGAGACGTACTACGAGCCCATGTACAAGCACCCCGAGGTGGAGGAGATATTCGTCTCCTCGAACGTCCCGAAGGACGGCAAGCAGATAGGCGTGCCGAAGACGGGGAAGTTCTGGCATGCCGACTACCAGTTCATGCCGGACCCGTTCGGCCTCACCCTCATCTACCCGCAGGTGATACCGGCGAAGAACCGGGGCACCTACTTCATCGACATGGGCAAGGCGTACGAGAATCTCCCCGAGGAGCTCAAGAAGGAACTCGCGGGAACCTACTGCCGGCACTCGGTGCGCAAGTACTTCAAGATCCGTCCGCATGACGTGTACCGGCCGATCTCCGAGATCATCGACGAAGTCGAGACGAAGACCCCGGCCGTCGTCAAGCCGACCGCCTTCACTCACCCCATGACCGGCGAGACGGTCCTCTACATCAGCGAGGGATTCACCGTCGGCATCGAGGACGAAGACGGCAAGCCGCTGGAGTCGGACCTGCTCCACCAGCTCTTCGAGGCCACCGGACAGCTCGACGAAACGTTCACGCACAGCAACATCCACCTGCAGAGCTTCGAGCAGGGCGACCTGCTGGTCTGGGACAACCGCAGCCTCATCCACCGGGCCCGGCACACCACCACGCCCGAGCCGACCGTCTCCTTCCGGCTGACCGTCCACGATGAGCGCAAGCTCTACGACGAGGCCGCCGCCGCATGAACGCGAAAGCAGCCGTACGACCGGACGCGCCGTCACAGGAATTCGAAAGCGACGACGAACTCCTGGTGCAGGTGCTGAGGCCGTACAAGGCGAACTGCAAGTACCTGAAATCCGCGTCCGTCAGCTTACAGACCGGCCGCGTCACAGCACAGTGCGAGTTCTCCATCCCGGAGTCCTGCTACATCGACGACACCGGGCATCTCAACGCGGTCGAGGTCAACATCAGCTACAACCAGATGATGTACTACGCCATCGCCAAGTCGGTAAAAGAGGGTCTGCTGGAAGACTTCAGGTCGTGGACCCTGGACGACTACTGGCAGCATCAGCTCCCGGACATCCTCATCGCCCGGTTCGGCGGTAATTTCCGGCGCCCCATCAACGCCCGATCCTTCTACGGAGAGATCGAATTCCTGTCGGTTGAACGGCGGTCCCCCGGCGGCGACAATCCGCTGATCATCGCCGACACCTCCTACCGGTACTGGGACAGCGCGGGCGGTCGGTGCGACGGCGAAGTGAAGCTCGCCATCGTGAACGCCCCGTAAGCAGCAACCGATCCCAAGGGCGCGCCGCCACCACATGGCGGCGCGCTTCCGGACGACCGAGAGCGGAGGGCCGCAGAAATGGCCGAACTGTCAGCGCCGCAGACGACCGGCAGCACACTGCACCACCCGGAACTCCAGACCCTTGTCGACACGGCACGCTTCCACGCCGAGCACCAACCGCAGGTCACCGCCGTCCTCTGCGAGGGACGCAGCCTCACCTACGAACAGCTGCACCGCGAGAGCAACCGTGTCGCCCACGCCATCCACGCCGCAGGTCTCGCTCCGGGCACCCGGGTCGCGTACCTGGGCAAGGAGTCCGAGCACTACTACGAGATCCTCTTCGGCTGCGCCAAGAGCGAGACCGTGCTCGTACCCATCAACTGGCGGCTGACCGCTCCCGAGGTCAGCCACATCCTCCAGGACTCCGGCAGCGAACTGCTCTTCCTGGAGGAGGACTTCGCGCCGATCCTGGACAAGCTGCCCACGACGCCCCCGAAGACGGTGGTCCGGCTCGGCGCCGCCGACGGCTTCTCTGCCTGGAAGGCGGCCCAGCCCGGCACCGACCTGGCACCCGCCGCCGGCCCCGGCACCCCGGTCGCCCAGCTCTACACCAGCGGCACCACCGGCCTGCCCAAGGGCGTCGTCCTGGCCCACCGCAGCTTCTTCGCCATCCGTGACGCCCTCGCGAGCGAAGGGCTGGACTGGATCGACTGGCGGACCGGCGACATCGCCCTGATCGGCATCCCCGGGTTCCACGTCGGCGGCCTGTGGTGGGCCACCCAGAACTTCAACGCCGGCGTCACCGTCGTGGCGATGCGCGCCTTCGCGGCCCGCGAGGCGATCGACCTCATCCGCGACCTGGGCGTCACCACCGCCTGCGTCGTCCCCGCGATGCTGCGCATGATGCTGGGCGAACCCGGGGCCGCACCGGGTGACTTCACGACGCTCCGCAAAATCGTGTACGGCGGGTCGCCGATCTCCGAAGCTCTGCTCGAAGAGAGTCTGGCCATGTTCGGAGCCGAGTTCGCTCAGATCTACGGGCTCACCGAGACCGGCAACACCGCCGTGTGCCTGCCCCCGGCCGACCACATCCCCGGTCACCCCCGGATGCAGGCCGCGGGCCGCCCGTATCCCGGCGTACGCAGCAAGGTGATCGACGGCGAGGGCCGCGAACTGCCGCCCGGCACGGTCGGCGAAGTCTGCCTGGCCACTCCGGCGCACATGGTCGAGTACTGGGGTCTGCCCGAGAAGACCGCCGAGACCCTGGTCGACGGGTGGATCCACACCGGGGACGCCGGATACGTGGACGAGGACGGCTACGTCTTCATCCGCGACCGCATCAAGGACGCGATCCTCGTCGCGGGCGAGAACGTGTACCCCGCCGAGATAGAGAACGCGCTGGAGCACCACCTCGGCGTGGCCGAGGCGGTGATCGTGGGGGCCCCCGACGCGCAGTGGGGCGAGACCGTGCACGCCTTCGTCGTGACGGCCCCCGGTGAACAGCCGACGCCCCGGGAACTGCACCGCTTCCTCATCGACCGGCTCGCCGGTTTCAAGCTGCCGGCCCGGTACGAGTTCATCGACCACGTACCGCGCAACCCGAGCGGGAAGATCCTCCGCCGGGAACTGCGCGACCGCTTCTGGAGCGACTCCGAACGCAAGGTCAACTGACCGGCACAGCTCCAACCCACCAGCTACCAAGAGAGAACGACATGCCTGAGCCCCTGACGCTGGCGGGCTTCCGTGCGGACCTGGCGGAGTTCCTGCATCAGCAACCCGATGAAGTCGACCTGGAAGAAAACCCCCTCTACGCGGGCCTGGACTCGCTGCGTATCACCACCCTGGCCGCGAAGTGGCGGGATGCCGGTGCGGAGGTGAGCTTCCTGGAGCTCGCCGAACGTACGTCGTTCGCCCAGTGGTGGCAGTTGCTGTCCGAACGTCAGGCGGGAGCAGCACATGCCGACGCCTGACGCGCACGGCGAGCGGCACCCGTTGCTGGCCGCTCAGGAGGGCATCTGGACCGGCCAGCAACTCGACCTGGACAGCCCCGCCTACAACACGGCCGAGTACGTGCAGATCCACGGGGCGGTGGAGCCCGCGGCCTTCGAGCAGGCGCTCCGCCACACGGTGGGCGAAGTGGAGGCCCTGAACGTCCGCTTCGTCGCCGACGACCAGGGACAGCCCTGGCAGCTGACCGTTCCCGGCATCGACTGGCGCCCGCACATCGACGACCTCACCACCGCTCCGGACCCGCACCAGGCCGCCCTCGACTGGATGGCCCGTGACATGGCCCGCCCGGTCGATCTCGGGCGTGGCCCGGTCTTCAGCCACGCCCTGCTGCGGACGGCGCCCGAGGAGTTCCTCTGGTACCACCGGGTGCACCACATCGCGCTCGACGGCTTCGGCTTCTCCCTGGTCGCGCATCGCGTGGCGCAGGTCTACACGGCCCTGGTGGAGGGCGCGCCCCTCGGCGACAGCGGCTTCGGCACCCTGGAGTCGGTGCGGCAGGAAGAGCGCGCGTACCGCGCGTCGAAACGCTTCGAAACGGATCGCGCGTACTGGACCCAGCGGTTCGCGGACCGGCCGGCGGTGGCCGCCCTCGCCGCAGGCCAGGCACTCCCGGCGCGGGCTTTCCTGCGCCGCGTCACCGACCTCGACCAGGCCGATGCGCAGGCGCTGCGCTCCGTCGCCCGCGAGCTCTCGGTGTCCTGGTCCGACGTCGTGCTGGCCGCGACCGCGGCGTACATCCAGCGGGCCACCGGAGCGCCCGAGATCGTCCTCAGCCTGCCCGCCATGGGCCGCCTCGGATCCGTTTCCCTGCGGGTGCCGAGCATGGTGCGCAACATCCTCCCGCTGCGCATCGCCGTCAACGAGCAGGACAGCCTCAGGGACCTGGCGGTGCGGGTGTCCGGCGAGCTGCGGGCCGGGCTCCCCCACCAGCGGTACCGCTACGAGCAGCTGCGGCGCGAACTGAAGCTGGTCGGCGGCAAGCGCCGGCTGTCCGGGCCCGGCGTCAACATCATGCCGTTCGAGTACGACCTGCGCTTCGCCGGGCACCGCAGCACCGTCCACAACGTGTCCGCGGGGCCCGTCGACGACCTGGCGGTCAACGTGTACGACCGCGCCGAGGGCTCGGGGCTGAGGATCGCCGTCGACGCCAACCCGGACCTCTACGACGAGGCGGAACTGACCGCACACCAGCAGGGGTTGCTGTCCCTGCTGCGCGAGACGGTCGCCGCACCGGCTCAGGCGATCGGCGGGCAGCGGCACGTCACCGTGCTCGACGGCGGACCGCTGCCCCGGCCGGCCCGGCCGGTACTGGCCCTGATCGCCGACCACGCCGCACGACGCGGCGGCGCCACCGCCGTCGAGCACGACGGACAGAGCATCACCTACGCGGAGCTGTTCGGCTCCGCACGACACCTCGCGAAGCGGCTCGCGGCCCGGAACGTCGGACCGGGCGCGCTCGTGGCCGTCGTCCTGCCACGCGGCATCGACGCCGTCACCGCGATCCTCGGCGTCCTGCTCTCCGGTGCCGCGTACTGCCCGCTCGACCCGGGCGCGCCGGCCTCCCGTACGGCGGCACTTGTGGAAGACGCGAAACCGGCCCTCGTCCTCACCACCAGCGCGTACGCCGCCCGGTTCGCGGACCGTGCCGCTCTGCTGCTCGACGCCTCGGACACCGATGCCCCGGCACCGGCTCCGGCCGCGGGCACTCCGGGCGATCCGGCGTACGTCATCTACACCTCGGGATCCACCGGCCGGCCCAAGGGCGTGGAGATCAGCCACGGCTCGCTGGCCACGTTCGTCGCCGGTGCGGCCCACCGCTACGGGCTGCGCCGCGAGGACCGCGTCCTGCAGTTCGCGCCCCTGCACTTCGACGCCAGCGTCGAGGAGATCTTCCTCACCCTGTGCACCGGTGCGACGCTCGTCGTACGCACCGACGACATGACCGAGTCGGTGCCCCGGCTCCTGCACGCGTGCGATCGGCTGCGGATCAGTGTGCTCGACCTTCCCACGGCCTACTGGCACGAACTGGCCTACGCCGTCTCGACCGGTGCCGCGGCCCTTCCCGCCGGGGTGCGCACGGTCATCATCGGGGGCGAGGCCGCCCTGCCCGAACGCGTCGACCGCTGGCGGCAGTCGGTCGGCTCCTCGGTGCGGCTGTTCAACACCTACGGCCCCACCGAGGCGACCGTGGTCGCGACGGTCGCGGCCCTGCACGACCCCGCCCTGTCCCCGGGAGACGTGCCGATCGGGGTTCCCCTGCCGGGCATGCGGGCAGCTGTCCTCGGCGGTGAGCTGTACCTCGTCGGCGACGCGCTGGCCCTCGGCTACCGGGGCGGCCGAGCGCTGGACGACGCCCGCTTCGCCCCCCTGCCCCAACTGCCCGGCAGCCCCCGCGGCTACCGCACCGGCGACCTCGTGCGGCTCGGCGACGACGGCCAACTGCGGTTCGCCGGGCGGGCCGACGGCGAGTTCAAGATCAGCGGGCACCGGGTGCAGCCGGCCGAGGTCGAGACCGCACTCCTCACGCACCCGGGCATCCGCGAGACCGCCGTGGTCGGGCAGGTGCTGCCGGACGGCACCCGGAGGCTGGCGGCGCACGTCGTCGCCGAAGACCCCGCGCCGACGGCGGCCCAGATCCGTGAGCACCTGCGCGCCGTGCTTCCGGCAGCCATGGTCCCGTCCGCCGTGGAGTTCACCGACCGGCTGCCCCGCACCGGCTCGGGAAAGATCGACCGGAACGCGCTCAGCACCCTCGTGGAGAGCCGCACCACCGCGACCGCGGCAGCCGGCAGTTCTCTGGAACAGGCCATCACGGGCATCTGGAAGCAGATCCTGGGCGCCGAGAACATCTCGCCCCACGACGACTTCTTCGACCTCGGAGCGCAGTCGCTCCAGGCCATCCAGGTCGCCAACCGGCTCGGCGTGGAGCTGGCACGGGAAGTCCGCGTCGCCTGGCTCTTCCAGCATCCGACGGCCGCCGAACTGGCGCACCACCTGGAGCAGCACCAGGAACACGCCCCGGACGCGCCGGCGACCGCTCCCGGCCTTCCGGAAACGATCCTCGCCGACGCCGTGCTCGACGAGGACATAGCACCCGGCGTCCCCGTCGGCGCACCGAGCGCGCCGCGCAGGATCCTGCTCACCGGTGCCACCGGATTCGTCGGCTCACACCTGCTGGCCGAACTCCTGTCCGCCACCGATGCCGAGATCATCTGCCTGGTCCGCGCGACAAGTCCGGCCGCGGCCTCCGACCGCGTCCGCCGGGCCCTGACCGACCAGCAGCTTCCGTTCCCCGCCGACCCGCAGCGCATCACCGCCCTGCCCGCCGACCTCGCCCGCCCCCGACTCGGGCTCGATGCGGACCAGTTCGCGGACCTGGCCGCAACCTGCGACGCGATCTTCCACAACGCCGCGACGGTGAGCATCATGCGTGACTACACCAGCCTGCGCGCCGCCAACACCGAGTCCACCCGCCAGCTGCTGCGCCTGGCGTCGGCCCGTTCGGTCCCGCTCCACCTCGTCTCGACCCTGTCCGTCGCCCCGCCCGGCAGCGACAGTGCCGAGGTGCCCGAGGCGTTCCTGCCACCGCACCCCGGGCTCGTCTACGGCTACCAGCAGTCCAAGTGGGCCTCCGAACGCCTGCTGGAGCAGGCCGCCGAGCGGGGGCTGCCGGTCACCCTGCACCGTCTGGGCCGGGTCGTCGGAGCACCGGACACCGGCTATGTGAACGAGCGGGATTTCCTGTGGAGCGTGCTCCAGTCGGGCATCCCCGCCGGCATCCTGCCCGATCTGTTCGAAGCGGAAGTCTGGACACCGGTGGACTACGTCGCCCGAGCCGTCGTACGGCTGTCCCTGACGGATCCGCGACCCGGCACGGTCTTCAACCACGCACCCGTACCCCAGATCCGGCTGGCCGACCTCTACGACTGGGTCCAGGATTACGGATACGCGGTGAAGCGGCTCCCCTTGGCACAGTGGCGTACGCAACTGCCCCGCTCCGCCGACGTGGCCGCGACGACCGGCGCGTTCTTCGACTCCTGGACCGACCACGGGGACTCCGAAAGCGGCGGCGCCGACCCCGACCTGGGGCTGGGCCGCGTCCGGGCCGACAACGTCCTGCGCGGTCTCGAAGGCAGCGGCATCTCCTGCCCGCAGGCCGACCGCGCCCTGGTGTTCCGCTACCTCGACCACTGTGTCAAGACCGGGACGCTGCCGGACCCGGCCGCAAGACAGGACTGACTCCCGGGAACCCGGGCGGGCTTCGCCGCGACTACTGAAGCGGAGTCCGCCCTACCCTTGAGGAGTCCGCATGCTGACGAAACGGCCCGCTGCCGTGGCCCTGGCCGGAGTTCTGTGTCTGGCCACCGCGGCCTGCGGAGCCTCGTCCTCCCCCACGGCACAGACCGCGGCGGAGGCGAACGCTCCCGGCTACCCGGTGAGCATCGAGAACTGCGGGCAGACCACCACGTACACCAAGGCGCCGAGCCGGGTGGTCGTCATGAACGGTGCCTCCGTCGCGGAGGTCTCCTCGCTGCTGGCCCTCGGTCTCGGCGACCGGATCGTCGCCAACGGGCAGTCGTACGGCATGTCCGAGGTCACCGGCCGCGCCAAGGCCATCAAGGCGCTGCCCACCGGGGACATCGAACTCAATGACGCCTACGACATCCCCCGCGAGGCGATGCTGGGCCTGAGCCCCGACCTCGTCCTGTCCACCACGTCCTACGGCTTCGACGCGAAGAACGGCTTCGCGACCCGCCAGGACCTCAAGGCGGTCAACGCCAACACCTACATCTCCCCCCAGGGCTGCGACCAGGACACCTCCCGCATGACCGTCGCCGACAGCTACAAGCTGCTGCGCGACCTGGGAAGGATCTTCCGCGTCAGCCACCGCGCCGAGAAACTCATCGCGGCCTCCCAGAAGAAGATCAACGACGTATCGGCCAAGGTCAGGGGCAAAAAGGCACCCAACGTCATGGTGGTGTTCTCCAACATGTCGATGGGCGCCAACGACTTCAGCTCCATCGCGGCCAACGGCGTCTGGAACGACATCCTCACCAAGGCCGGCGGCACCAACGCCTTCTCCTCCGCCTCCAGGACCTCCTTCGCCGACCTCAGCAAGGAGAAGGTCGCCGCCGAGCCGGTCGACGCCCTCGTGGTGATCAGCTACAACGACCCCGATCCCGCGGCGTACGCCCGCGAACTGCTCAAGGAGTTCCCCCAGTGGCCGGCCGCGAAGAACAAGCGTTACACCGTTCTGTCCGACTCGATCTACCTCGGCCCCAGCAACGACCTGGCGGTGGACAAGATCGCCCGGATGCTCCACCCCGACGCGTTCTGAAGCGTTCGAAGGGGCTCAACCCGGCGCTGGTGCTGGTGGCACTGCTGGTCGTGCTCGCCGTCGTCATGATGGTCGCGATCAGCATCGGCGCCGTCAACGTGCCGCTGGGCGATGTGTGGCGGATCGTGCTCCGTCATCTGGGGGGCGGCGGCGCGACGGGTGACCCGGCCCTGGACCAGATCGTCTGGAACTTCCGGGCCCCGCGTGTCGTCCTGGCCGCCCTGGTCGGCGCGGGCCTCGCGGTCTCCGGCGTGGTTCTGCAGGCAGTCGTCGCCAATCCGCTGGCGGATCCGTATGTACTGGGCGTCTCCTCCGGAGCCTCCCTCGGCGCCGTGCTCGTCATCACCCTCACCAGCGGCGCCCTCGGCGGACTCGGCGTGTCATCGGCGGCCTTCGTGGGTGCCGTCGGCGCGGTGGTCCTGGTCTTCCTCCTCGGACAGCGAGGAGGACGGCTCGCGCCCACCCGGCTGGTTCTCTCGGGCGTCGCCGTGGGGTACCTCTTTCTGGCCGCGACCAGCTATCTGCAACTGCGGGCCACCCCCACAGAGCTGCGCACCGTGATGTTCTGGATGCTGGGAAGCGTCGCCGGAGCCCAATGGGGACAGCTGCCCGTGGTCAGCACCGTCGTCCTCACCACCACGGTCGTTCTGGCTCTCTTCGGACGACGGCTGAACGCGCTGCTGGCCGGCGACGAGTCCGCCACCGCACTCGGTGTCGACGTGCACCGGCTGCGTGCTCTGCTGCTGGTGCTGGCCTCGCTGCTCACCGGCACGGTCATCGCCGTCGCCGGCGGGATCGGCTTCGTGGGCCTGATGATCCCCCACCTGGTGCGCCTCGTCACCGGCGCCGACCACCGCAGGCTGCTGCCCCAGTCCGCCCTGGTCGGCGCCATCTACCTGGTCGTCGTCGACCTGCTCTCACGCACGGTCAACCGCCCCAACGAGCTGCCCCTCGGCATCCTCACCGCCCTGTTCGGCGCGCCTTTCTTCCTCTGGCTGCTCCGCCGCAACAAGAGCCTGGACTCCGTATGAAACTCACCGTGGAACAGCTCCACATCACCCTCGACCGCCGGCCGATCCTGCGCGACGTGGCCCTGGAGGCCCAGCCGGGCGACATCGTCGGCCTCGTCGGCCCCAACGGCAGCGGCAAGTCCACCCTGCTGCGCACCATCTACCGCTCCCTGCGCCCGCAGCGAGGGGTGGTGCGCGTCGACGGCGACGACGTATGGGCCCTGTCACCCCGGAGCGCCGCCCGCCGTACCGCCGCCGTTCTCCAGGAGTCGGGCGCCGGCCCGACCGGGCTGTGCGTCACCGAGATCGTCGCCCTCGGCCGTACCCCGCACCACGGCCTTCTCGGCCGGGACGGCGCCGACGACCACGAAGCCGTCGAGGAAGCCCTCGACCAGTGCGGTGCCCGCCCCCTGGCCGACCGCGACTTCACCTCCCTGTCCGGCGGCGAACGCCAACGCGTGCTGCTCGCCCGCGCCCTCGCCCAGCGCCCCAGGCTCCTCGTCCTCGACGAGCTCACCAACCACCTCGACATCCGTGCCCGGTTCGAACTCCTCGAACTGATCCGCTCCACCGGCATCACCACCCTCGCCGTCCTGCACGACCTCGACCTGGCAGCCCGCCTGTGCGACCACCTCGTCGCGCTCCATCACGGCGAGGTGGTCGCGGCGGGTCCCGTGCTGGACGTCCTGACTCCCGGGCTGCTGCGCGACGTCTTCGGCGTGACCGCCACGGCCGACCGCCACCCCGATGGTGTCGTACGCGTCACCTACGGAGCCAAGCCCCTTGTCCTGGACCTGATGCCGCAGGGAGCGATCAGCTGACGGGCCGGTCGTACTGGATGGACTTGCGGACGTCGGCCGCCGCCTGCCGGCTGTCGAAACGCTCCACAAGGTGGAGGGCCATGTCGATCCCGGCGGACACGCCGGCGCTGGTGACGATGTCTCCGTCGTCGACATAGCGCTCATCCGCGCGTACGTCGACCGTGTCATCGATCTTCGCGAGCCTCTCGAGGTAGTTCCAGTGGGTCGTGGCGGGCCGCCCCTTCAGCAGCCCCGCTGCCGCCAGGACGAGAGATCCGGTGCACACGCTCGCCAACACGGTTCCCCGACGGTGCAGTTCCCGCAGCCGGTCCAGGTGTGCGCTGTCTTTCGTCAGGGGACGCGTCCCGTCACCGCCGGGATGCACCAGAAGGTCAAGAGCGGGAGCCGTGGCGAGGCTCTGGTCGGCGACCAGGCCGAGGCCCTTGGAGCAGCGCACCACCCCTTCCTCCCTGCCGACCGACAGCACCCGGACCGGAAACTCCGCCACGTGCGCGGCCCAGAACCCGAGGACCTCCCACGGTCCGACGACATCGAGCTCCTCGGCGTCCTCGAATACGTAGACGCCGATGGTCAGCGAAGGATTCATGCTGCCGGGCTCACCAACTCTCTGTGTGCGGAGGATCCGAGGGCACCGCGTCGCGCGGTGCCGTTCTGCCTGCGTGAGGCGACGGCTTCGCTCTCGGCAAGCGTAGGGAGCAGCCCCAGCCGGCTGCTCCAGCTCGCGGCGAGTTCACCCGTCCAGCGCGGCACGGCAGAACTCGCCAGGACGCCGTGGAGGGCTGGTGCCCGCACGTCCGATGGGCACCAGCCCCGTATCAAGCAGCCCAGGCGGCAGCGGTCGTACCCGAGCGCCGTCGTTCGGCCGACTCCGTCGCCCCGTCGTCCGGCCAGCGCTCTTCGGCTTCGGCGAGCAGGCTCATGAGGGTGGCGCGAGCCCGGGCGACACGGGATCGGACCGTCCCGACGGGGCAGTCGCTGATCTCGGCCGCCTCCGCGTACGGCAGGCCCAGCAACTGGGTGAGGGTGAATGCCTCGCGGCGTTCCTCGGGCAGGGCGGCCAGCAGGTCGAGGAGCGCGATGCCGTCGTCGAAGCCGGGCAGACCGTGCGGCTGAGCGCGCTCGACCGCAAGCCGCCAGTCCTCCATGTCGGACAGACGCGGCCGGGCAGCGGCGTACCGGAAGCTGTCGATCACGGCGCGACGCGCGATGGACAGCAGCCACGCACGGGCCGAGCAACGGCCCTCGAACCGGTGCAGGCTGCCCAGTGCCCGCAGGAACGTGTCCTGGGCCAGATCGTCGGCGGCCTGAGGGTCCGCGCTGAGGTGGGCGACGTAGCGCAGTACGTCACGGTGCAGGGCGCGGACGAAGTGGTCGACGGCGTCCGGGTCACCGCCACGGGCGGCGAGTGCCCAGGCGGTTATCGAGTCGTCGGCCGACGACGTCTTCTCACGCGAGGCGGGCAGGGAGAGAGTGGTCACCTGAGGTCCTTCTCGGGTCATCCGGATCCGGCACCCGCGCGTGGGCGGGACGGTCCGGCGAGTGGGGCAGACCGTACGAGGACGTACGGCTGAGGCCCGGGACGCGCGCTGGCGGTCCCGGGATACCGGCTGTCTTCAGACGACAGCGGGCCCCACGGGCGGCCCCCGCGAAGTGATGGCGTGGACAAGCAGGAATCGCCGCGGCGCCCAGTCCGAGCGGCGGCGCACGCGGATGCGCGGACGGTGCGGCGGCGTGGGCAGGGCGAGCAGCAGCCGAAGGGGTGCGGCCAGCCAACCGGCCAGGGTCCGCAGGATGCGGAAGGCCGCGCGTTCGCCGTGGGCCAGCCACAGGCCGCACAGCAGCGCGGCCAGGAGGTGGGCGGCAAGCATGCCGAACGACGACGTGCCGTCCATGTCGTGGCCCATGTGCGCCATCTGCCCCGCGTCCCTGTGCTCCGGGTGCGTGAAGCCTATGTGCACGGCGTCCATGTGGACCGCGTCCATATGCGCGGAGCCCATGTGCACGGAGCCCATGTCACGCGCCGTGGAATCCATGTCCATGGCACCCCTCGGCACGGGGGACGAGCCGGCGGTCGGCAGGGGTGCGGCCGACTGCGCGAACTCGAAGGCCAAGTGCAGCAGGGTCTGGGCGGCGACCACCACGGCCACGATCAGCGGCAGTCCGCGTTCCCGACCGGCCAGGCACCATCCGGTACCGCCGGTGACCACGGCTCCCGCGGCCATCGACCACCAGGGCACCGACGAGCCCGACATCGTCACGTGACCGAGGGCGGCGAGCACCACGCAGACGGCCGCGAACACCGCGGCCCGTACCGTGCGCATACCCCACCCAGCAGTCATGACGGCCCTCATCCTTGCATCCGGGGCTCGTGCGTCACCGGTGGGTACGGAAATCATTCATGTGCCCCGTCAATCACGGACCCGTGATCCAGAACACCAGGAAATGCGGGAACTCACTGCGGGCCCGGTCCGACTCTCTGTGAGAGAAGGTTCCTCGCCGGCCCTGCGGTCACAGCCGAACCCGCACACCAGCCGTACGCACGTCCTCGTCTGCCCTCCGGCTCGGCCCCGGCCCCGGCGCCGAGCCGGGCCCCGAGCACGGTGACTGCCGGCGCCGGTATGAGGGCACGCACATCCCGGTCCACCGAGCCGTCCGGGCGTTGCGCCCCCGCCCTGCCGGTTCGGGCTACGGACGGCCGAGCGCTCACAAGGAGCCCTCACCAGGGCGGACGACAACCGCCACGACCTTGATCGGCCCGCCGCGCTGGAAGTGCAGCGTGAACGGCACGAGATCGCCCGCGTGCCAGCCTGGCCGGGCCGGCACCGTCACGTCCAGGCTGTGCGGTGACATGGTCAGGCCGACGCGGGCGGGAACCGCGGCCGAGTCCACGGGCTCCCGGTAGGCCGCTCCGCCGCCGCTGGAGCGGTGACGCGAGAGCGCGATGGCGCCGTCCAGGGCGGACGAGGTGACGTCGACCAACCGGTCCTCCGCGCCTCCCGAGTTGGAGATCCGGAAGAACGCGGCTGTTTCCCGGACATTCCCGTAGGGAAGGAAGACCCGCCCCGAGGTGACCTCGATCCGTGCCGGACTTCCCGCGTTGCCGAAGCCCACCCAGGTGGTCAGCCCACCGAGGGCGACACCGCACACGGCGACGGGTGCGAGCGCGGCGAGCAGGCTGTCGGTGAGCCGGCGACGGGTCGGACGCCAGAGAGGTTCGGTCATCGTCCGTGACTCCAAGCGGGCGTAGGTGTACGGCTCCGGGTGGGCGCCGGCCGCCAGGCGCGCAGCCGGAGGCTGTTGCCGACCACCAGCAGCGAACTGAGCGACATCGCCGCCGCGGCCACCATCGGGTTGAGGAGGCCCACCATGGCGAGCGGCACGGTGACCACGTTGTAGCCGAACGCCCAGACGAGGTTGGCGCGGATCGTGCCCAGCGTGCGCCGGGCCAGGCGGACCGCGTCCGTCAGGGCCTCGATGTCGCCGCGCACCAGCGTCACGTCGGCGGCCCCGATGGCCACGTCCGTACCGCTGCCCATGGCGATGCCCAGGTCGGCGCCGGCCAGTGCGGCGGCGTCGTTCACGCCGTCGCCGACGACCGCGACCCGGTAGCCCCGCGCCCGCAGGTCGCGTACCAGGCGGGCCTTGTCCTCGGGACTGCACCGGGCGTGCACCTCGTCGATGCCCAGGGCTTCCGCGACAGCCCGCGCAGGTCCCTGCCGGTCGCCGGTGGCCAGCACCGGACGTACGCCCAGACGCCGCAGCCGTGCCACCGCTCGATAGCTGCCGGGCCGTACGACGTCACCGGTTTCGATCAGCGCCTCGGCCACGCCGTCCACCCGGACCAGGACAGCCGTGCGTGCGGCGGCTTCGGCGGCGCGCAGCGCGTCCGCCAGGACAGCGGGCAACTCTTCGTCCGGGGCGAGGACTTCGACCAGCCGGCCCTCGACCCGGCCGCGTACGCCCCGGCCCGGCAGAGCGCTGAACCGGCTGACTTCCGGCAGCCGTTGATCCCGTCGGGCCGAGGCGGCGACGGCCCGCCCGAGGGGATGTTCCGACCCCTGCTCGACCGCCCCGGCCAACCGCAGCACGGCCTCCTCGCCCAGCCCGTCCGGCACGGCGGTGATCCGGGCGACGCTCATGTGACCGGAGGTGAGGGTGCCGGTCTTGTCGAGGACCACGGCGTCCAGGTGCTGAAGCCCCTCCAGCGCCTGCGGCCCGGTGACCAGGACGCCGAGTTGGGCGCCGCGGCCGGTGGCGGCCATCAGCGCGGTCGGGGTCGCCAGCCCCAGCGCACACGGACAGGCCACGACCAGGACGGCCACGCATGCGGTGACCGCAGGCTGCGGGTCGGCCCCCGCCCCGAGCCAGAACCCGAGCGCGGTGACGGCCAGCGCCAGCACGACGGGGACGAAGACCCCGGCCACCGAGTCGGCCAGCCGCTGCGCCCGCGCCTTGCCCGCCTGTGCCTCGGTCACCAGCCGGGTGATCCGGGCGAGCTGGGTGCCGGCACCGACCGCGGTGGCCCGCACCAGCAGCAGCCCGCCTGCGTTGACGGCCCCACCGACCACGGGTGAGCCCGGACCGACCTCGGCCGGCTCGCTCTCACCGGTGACCAGGGAGAGGTCGACGGCGGAGCTGCCCTCGACCACCTCACCGTCGGTCGCGACCCGCTCGCCGGGCCGCACGACGAAGACCTGTCCGACGCCCAACTCCTCGATCGGAAGCATGCGTTCGCTGCCGCCGTCCCGTACCGCCACCTCCTTGGCGGCGAGTCGGGCCAGCGACCGCAGGGCCGCCCCGGTCCCGTGCCGGGCCCGCGCCTCCAGGAAGCGGCCCGGGAGCACGAACAGCGGTACGCCGACGGCCGCTTCGAGATAGATGTGCGCGACACCGTCCGACGCGGACGGCACGAAGCTGAACGGCATCCGCATGCCGGGATCGCCCGCGCCCCCGAGGAACAGCGCGTACGCCGACCAGGCGAAGGACGCCACCACGCCCAGCGACACCAGCGTGTCCATGGTCGCGGCCGAATGCCGCAGCCCCCGCACCGCCCGCACGTGGAAGGGCCAGGCACCCCACACGGCGACGGGCGCGGCCAGCACGAAGCACAGCCACTGCCAGTTGCGGAACTGCCACGCGGGCGCCATCGACAGCACCAGCACGGGAAGCGCGAGCAACGCGGTGATCAGCAGCCGATCGCGATCCTGCCTCGTCCCCTCGGGTTCCTCGTCCTCGGATCGCCGTTCCTTGGGCAGTTCGGGCAGGGCCGCCGTGTAACCGGCCTTCTCCACGGTCGCGACGAGCTTCCCGGGACTGACCGTCTCCGGGTGACTCACCCGGGCCCGGCCGGTGGCGAGGTTGACGGTCGCCGTGACCCCGTCCAGCTTGCCGAGCTTCTTCTCGACCCGGGTCACACAGGCGGCGCAGGTCATACCACCGACGGTCAGATCAGTCGTGACCAGCGTGGTGATCGGATCCGCTCCCATCAGCGGCCTCCGCCATGCGTCCCGCCCATGTCATCCATGTCCATGCCGCCTCCACCACCGCCGCTGCCGTCCCCGCTCGTTCCGGTGCCGTGCATACCGGGTGCGACGGGGCCTGCGGCGGTTCCAACGGCGTACGACACCGTGAAGATCAGGGCCAGCAGCAGGAGGAAGCCGCAGAGGGCGGGCGGGGGCGCCGCCTTGCGCAGCCTCACACCCACGCCGGAGAGGGAGGATTGCCGGGACTCGTCCATCAACCGTGTCTCCAGATCACGTCCTAGGGTGCCGGCCGGATCGAGCCGTACCCGTTTCAGGAGTCGGAGCCGGCTGGTTGCGAGTTCCGGAGCGCCACTGTGGCCCGCATCACACAAGCAGCAGGGCTACGGTCACTGCGGTCCGTCGGCGGGTTCCCACCGCCAGGGTTGCGGTCACTGCGGTCCGCCGGCAGGTCCCACCGGGAGGGCAAGCGGTGCGTGCGTCACTCCGGCCGCAGCCCCGGGAGCGGTCGCGCACGACGGCGTAGCCCGCCGCCGCCGGCCTCAGCACACCTGCCGGCAGGCCGGCGGTGCCGAGGCCGCGTGCCGTCGAGTCGCTTTCTCTACCGCAGGATTCAACGAACTACCGGCAGGAAGGCGTGGCCTCCAAAGGAGGACGCCCCGCCCGGCTCACCAGGTCTTGCCGGCCTGCTCCCGGATCGTGCGGTTGATCCGGTTGAAGAAGTTGGTCATCGCGATCTCCAGGGTGATCGCGCCCAGTTGCTCCTCGCTGAAGTGGTCGGCGGCGGCGTCCCAGATCTCGTCGGTCACGCCCGGTGCGCCGTCCTGGATCCGGGTGGCGGCCTCGGTCAGGGCGAGGGCCGCCCGCTCCTCATCGGTGTAGAAGGGCGTCTCGCGCCAGGCGACCACGTGGTGCAGCCGCTCGTCCGTCTCACCGGCCTTCTGCGCCGACTCGACCGTGGCGAAGACGCACGGGCTGCAGCCGTTGATCTGGCTGGCACGCAGATGGACCAGCGACAGCAGGTGCCTGTCCACGCCCCCGGCGTGAACAGCCTTGTAGAGGTGCTGGATTGCTGTGATCACGTCGGGATTGGCCGGGCTCTTCACACGTGCTTCCATCGGTCATGCTCCTTCATCGGTGGTTCATCGGTTACCTGCGCCCCTCCGGGCCCGTCATGACCCATGACGGAGCAGAGCCGAGGAAGGTAACCACATGTCCGACACCAGCCCGCCGGACCCGATGGCCGAGTCGTTCGAGGCCCAGCGCGACCGGCTGCGCGCGGTCGCCCACCGCATGCTCGGGTCGCACGCCGACGCCGAGGACGTGGTCCAGGAGGCCTGGCTGCGGCTCTCCCGCCAGGACACGGCGACCATCCACAACCTCGCCGGCTGGCTGACCACGGTGGTCGGCAGGATCAGCCTCGATGTCCTGCGGTCGCGCCAGGCCCGCCCGGAGGCGCCCTACGACGACGGTCTGCCCGAGCTCGTGGTGACGCTCGACGACAATCCTGCTCCCGAGGAGGACGCGGTGCTCGCCGACTCGGTCGGGCTCGCGCTCCTCGTCGTCCTGGAATCGCTCGGGCCGAGCGAACGGCTGGCGTTCGTGCTGCACGACCTGTTCGCGGTGCCGTTCGACGAGATCGGCCAGATCCTCGGCAGGTCCACCGCCGCCACCAAGATGCTCGCCAGCCGCGCCCGCAGGAAAGTGCGGACGGTCGAGCGGCCGGCCGGCGTCGGACGGGAGCAGCGAGATGTCGTCCGGGCCTTCCTGGCGGCGGCTCGCCGCGGCGACTTCGAGGAGTTGCTGCGCGTACTCGACCCCGAGGTGAAACTGACCGTCGACACCCCGTCCGGCGTGGTCGTCACCCTCGGCGCCACCCAGGTCGCAGCCGGCGCGCAACTGTCCGCCGGCGCAGCCACGCAGGGGCGGGCGGCACTCGTCGACGGCCTCCCCGGGATCGTTTCCTGGCACGAGGACGGCACCCCGCTCTCGGTCCTCGCGTTTACCGTCGTCGACGGCCGGATCACCGCCCTCAGGGTCGTGATCGACCCGGCCAAGCTCGCGCTGCTCATCCCCTGACGCTCGGCGCCGCTGATGGTGGCCGGCCGTCAGCCCCACCCCCCTGGATCACCACATCACCCACTGGAGCGAGTTCGAGCACGGAGGCAACTTCCTCTCGCTGGAGCAGCCGGAAGCGTTCGTCAGCGACGTCCGCGCCTTCTTCACCACACTCGGCGCCTGACAGCTGCACCTGGCTCCGCGTGTCGTCGGACGGAGCGGCTGTTGTGGCCGCCTTCGGGCCGCGGCCGGGTGGCCACCCGCCACGGACGCCCAATGCGTGGCCCGGGGCAGGTGGCCGAGGACGAGCGTCAGTTGACGTTGACGGCCTTCCCGGAAAACCTCGCACCGGGCGAGTTCGCGACCGGTGGTGAAGCGTGGAGTGCGGGCCGGACGACCGAGGCCTACGAGGGCAGGACCGGCCCCGACTGCGACCAGCTCATCGACATGGTCGCCGAGGCTCGTCATGGAGGGGATCCAGCCACCCTGACCGGTCTCTTCACCAGCAAGGACCTCACCGTTTCCCCAACGCGCGATCAGCTGACGTGCGCGGTCGGTGTCACCGACGTGCAGGCAGCGGGCCTCTTCCTGCGTTCGCCGGGCCCGATCGGCCAGCGATCGTGACACCCTCGTGGTACCGCCGGTACCATGGGTGCCATGTCGGATCCCAAAGCGATGAATCTGCGCTTCCCCGACCCCACCCAGCGGGCAGCCATCGCGGCAGCCGCCAAGCAGGCAGGGGTCAGCATGCAGGAGTACATCCTCTCGGCCGCCTACGACCGGGCGACCGCCGTGGAGCAGCGGTTCCTGGAGGGCTTCAAGGCGTCCATGGCCCGCAGCGGTGCGGCTTTCGCGGCCGAGCCCAGCAGCATCGACGCCGACGCGGAACAGCGGGCCGTCGAGCAGGAGGCGCTGCGGGAGCTGAAGCAGCAGGAACGGGACCACGCCGCGTGACCTCACCCGAACCGCAGCCGCTCGATGTCACGTTCCTGCTGCACGCCGCCGAACTCCTCGACGGTGATCCGCAGGTCGACGACTACGGGCCGCTGTATGCGGCGGTCGCCCGGGTCAATGCCCGGGCGATGGAGCGGGACATCTACGGCTCGCTGTACCTCAAGGCCGCCGTCCTGCTGCACACCTTGGCGAGACTGCCATGCCTGGAACACTCGAACGAGGCCTTCGCCTGGCACGCGACTGAGGCCTATCTGGCCCTCGACGCGCGCACCCTCGACTACCCGCCCAAGGCGGCCGTCGCGCTGGTGCGCGACGCCGCCTCGGGTGTGCTCGGCGTCGCCCGGATCGCCCGGCAACTGCGCGACTGGACTGCCGCCTGACCCACCGCGGGAGCGTCTTGATCGCCTGTGGCCGGCTCCGGTCGGTGGCAGCCGGATCCGGGCCGGCCCGGCTGGCTTTTCGGATCAGCGGGTAGCCCGTGAAGCTGAACAGACCGTCCGGGCCGGCGTACGCGTCGCCGGGGACGTCCCGCGTGGCCGCGTACCGGAGTGGCAACGCTCCGCGCTCGGCGTCCTGGACCAGGGAAGCGTCCTGGACCAGGGAAGAGAGCCGGTTGACGATGTTCGGCTTCGCGTGCGTGACCAGTCCGGTCCGCGCGTCGCCTGGTGAGCGGTGACCGAGCGGACGGTTCGGCCTGCCGGACCGGTGCGGCTGGCTGGACACGCTCACCACGCGGTCGGTCAGCCGGGCAGCAGCAGGCCGGTGAGCAGGAACGGCCCGAAACAGTCCGTCGCGGTCCGCAGCACGTCCAGGCCCTGCGCGGTGTGCGCCGCGGGGACGGCTGGTCCGGCGCGGCCGGTATCAGGACCAGGCGATCTCGCCGTGGCGGGAGAGGAAGCGCCCGGTTCCGGCGCCGGGCCCCTCGGTGGCGAGGGCGACGATCGCGTCCGTGCCCTCGGTGACGGTCTGGGGGCCGCTGTGACCGTTGAGGTCGGTCGCGGTGTAGCCGGGGTCGGCGGCGTTGACGCGGATGCTCTTGAGCCCCTTGGCGTACTGCGTGGTCAGCATCGTCAGCGCAGCCTTGGAGGAGGTGTACAGCGGCGCGATGACGTGCGACTCGGGGCGGCCGGGGTCGTGGGTGAGGGCGAGGGAGCCCATGCCGCTGCTGACGTTGACGATCACAGGGTCGTCCGAGCGCCGCAGCAACGGCAGGAACGCGGTGGTGGTGCGGACGACGCCGACCACGTTGACGTCGAGGACGGCGAGGGCCTCGGCGGCGGTGAGGTCACTGGGATCGCCCGCAGGGCCGTGCACGCCGGCGTTGTTGATCAGGACGTCGATCCTGCCCTCGTGTTCGGCGACATTCGCGGCCGCGGCGGCCACGGACGCGTCGTCGGTCACGTCGATGGGGACGTAGCGTGCGCCGAGCGCGGCGGCGGCCTCCTCGCCCTGCTCACGGCTGCGGGCTCCGACGAGCACGGTGTGGCCGCACTCGATCAGGCGGCGGGCGGTCTCGCGGCCGAGTCCCTTGTTGGCTCCGGTGATGAAAGTGATCGTCATGCCTTCGATGATCCGGAGGCCGGGAATTCCGCACCAGGGAGACTTCGACGGTAGGAAGAGCAGTACCACCTTCGCGCCCGCCCTGGCGACCGGAAACACGGGAGGATGAGGATCATGACCGTGAGATCTGGAACCGGAATGGGCGAGCTGATCCGCACGTGGCGCGACCGGCTGCCCCCGTCGGCCGCTGGGCTGCCGGTGGCGCTGGGGCGCCGCGCGGCCGGGCTGCGGCGTGAGGAGCTGGCCGATCTCGCCGGAATGTCAGTCGACTACATCGTGCGCCTGGAGCAGGGACGCGCCACCACGCCCTCCGCGAGCGTGGTGGCCTCCCTGGCGCGCGCCCTGCAACTGTCCACGGCCGAGCGGGACCACCTGTACCGGGTGGCCCGCCTCGTCCCACCGGCGCACGGAGCGGTCTCCGACCACCTTCCGCCCGGTGTGCAGCGGGTGCTGACCCGCCTCGGGGACGTGGCGGTCGCCGTGTTCGCGGCGGACTGGCAGCTGATCTGGTGGAATCACGGGTGGACCGCGCTCCTGGGCGATCCCTCCGCGTCACCGCCGCGACTGCGCAACTTCGCCCGCGACAGGTTCCCGGTGGACGAAAGCCCCGCCCGCCTCGCGCTGTGGCCGGTGACCGAGGCGGACCGGGACGCCACCGACGCCGCCGTCGTCTGCGACCTTCGCCGCGCCACCGGCCGATTCCCCCAGGACAGCCGCTTGGCCGCTCTGATCCGCGAACTGAACTCGGGCAACACCAGATTCGCCGAGCTGTGGGCGACCGGAGGGGTGGCCGCACACCGCGAGGACCACAAGACGATCGACCACCCCTCGGTAGGACCTGTCACGGTGGACTGCGACACCCTGACCGACGGCGACTGCGAGCTCAAGATCGTGATCATGACCGCCGTGCCCGGCAGCGAGGACGAGACCAAGCTCCAGCTCACCACCGTCACCGGCCCGCCGGCCACCACGCGCAACTGATCCGAACCGCGCGTCGATCGAGCGGCTGCGTGTGCGCGGCGAGCGTCCCGCGACCACGGCGCATCCATCAGATCGTGAAGGGGGCGGATGCGGACGCGGGTGTGGGCGGCCCTGGTGGCAGTGACGGGGAATGTGCCGGTGCCGGTGCCGTCGTCCGCCGACGACTACGGGAGCGTCATCCTGACCGCCGCGCACGTCGCGGAATGCTCCCGCGTCCGCTGGGTCAGTCCCCCGTAGCGCGTACATGATCACGGCCACGCAGACGAGCCAGACCAAGGCTCCGATGATCTCGAAGCGGTCGACGGCGATGGCATTCTCACAGAGTGCGCAGGCCCCGGTCGGTGAAGTCGATCAGCCACTCGAAGCTCTCGTCGATGTCGGCGCTCCACTGGAAGGCGCCTGCCGCCTGCAACGTGGCGAAGCCGTGGCAGAGGCTGCGGAGCGTGCGCAGGGCGTGGTCCATGTCGGACTCTGCGATCTCGTAGCCGCGCAGGACCGCCATGAACGCGCCGAGCAGCCGCTGACCCGCGGTGGCCAGCGGGTCGTCCGGGCCGGACGGTTCCGTGCCGATCGTCGCGGCGTACCGCCCGGGGTGCTCCAGGACGAAGGCCCGGAAGGCGCGCGCCGCAGCCGCCAGGGCGTCGCGGCCCGCATACCCCTGCACCGCGCCGCCGACGGCGTCGGCGGCCTCGTTCAACGCCAGGACCGCGATGCGCCGGTTGAGGTCCTCCTGACCGTCCACGTGTTTGTACAAGGACGGGGTACGCACGCCCACCCGCTCGGCCAGCGCACCCATCGTCAGGTTGGGGAGGCCGACCTCGTCGGCGAGGGCGGCACCGGCCGCGACCACGGCCGCCGGGTCCAGGCCGGCCCTAGGCATGGGCGGCGTCCGATCGAAGGAAGGCGAGCATGAGCGAAACCACCTGGTCGGGGAACTGGTCGTGCGGGTAGTGCCCGGCGCCCTCGATCATCTCAAGGCGACCGAGGCCGGACGGCAGGGCATCAACGATCGCCGAACCCTCGGCGTGCGGGTCGGCCCAGTCGGGGTCGAGCGTGCCCATCACGACCAGGACCGGGCAGCGGACGTTGCCGAGCTGCGCGCCGGCGTCGGTCGGAGCGCTGCGGCCCATGCCCTGCAGGGCCTTCATCCGGCCCGGCTCACGTGTCAGGGAGTCGACGCGGCCGAGCCGCTCGGCCCAGTGGGCCGGCTTCACGCCGGGGTAGGCCACGTCGAGGTACGAGCGCCACAGCGGCACGCTGCCGAACGCGCCCGCGCCGAGCAGTCGCAGCATGGCCCGCCGGAAGCGCTTCACGCGCAGGTCGCCGAGGCGTATCGACTGCTTGCGGGTGAACGGCGCCAACTCGACAACCGCGGTGATCAGCGAGGGCTCCTGCGCCGCGGCGATGGTGGCGGCGCCGCCTGAGATCGAGTGGCCGACCAGCACGGCCGGGCCGCCCAGGTGGCGGATCACGGCGAGCAGGTCTCCGGCGATGGCGGTGCGGCTCCAAGCCGGCCAGCCGACGCTGGACTCGCCGCAGCCGCGCAGATCGACTGCGGCGACCCGATGGCCCGCCGCCACCATCGGCGGGATCAGAGCACGGTACGCGGCGCGGCTGTCGCCCATGCCGTGCGCGAGAACGATCAGCGGGCCGGACCCCGCCACCTCGTACGCGATCGTGCCGCCGTCGACGGCAAGGTACTCAGTCACGATATCCCCCAGCTAGGCTAACTGTCTTAGCTATAAGCTAACGTAAATAGCCACGCTGGTCAACACGGCTGCCACTACGACTCCCGCCACCGACTCCCGCTACCGACTCCGGCCGGCGACAATGCCCCGTTGAAACTTGCCGAGCAACGCCGTACGCCCAGCATGCGTCACCAGGGCGTCCAGCCGTCCGCTCGTGGGGCTGCGCTAGCCTGACGGGATGGCGCACGATGAAGACGCTCCGCTGGTCGTGGTGATGGGCGTGTCCGGCTCTGGAAAGACCACCGTGGGACAGTCCCTGGCACAGCTGTTGGACGTGCCGTTCGCGGAAGCCGACGATCTCCACCTCCCTGAAAGCGTGGCCAAGATGCGCGCGGGGAAGGCTCTGGACGACGAGGACCGGCGACCCTGGCTCGATGCCATCGCCGCGTGGCTTCTGAAGCACGACTCCGGAGGCGGAGTCATCACCTGCTCAGCCTTGAAACGGAGCTATCGGGACCGCCTGGTGTCGGCATCCTCACGGGTGTTCTTCGTCCATCTGCACGGGCCGGCGGAGCTCATCGCGGAACGCATGGCGGCGCGACGAGGGCATTTCATGCCGGTCGAGCTCCTCCAGTCCCAGCTGGATGCCCTGGAGCCCCTCGCCGACGAGGAACGGGGAGCGGTTGTCCCCATCACCGGTACGGCAGAAGACATAACTCACCTCGCCCTGACCGCTGTACGCGACCGCTGAGGCAGTGGTTGCTCCGCAGGGCCGATCGCCGGCACACCCGGGCACATCGCCGCCGCTGGAGCATTGATGTGCTTCCGACAGGCAGGGGGCCGGGTCGGACGGACGGCCCGAGATCCAAGGTCGAGCTCTTCGCGGCGATCCGCCGGGACTCGCTTACGGGGAAGTTGTCGATCCAGGAACTTTCCCGCCGCTATGGGGTCCGCCGACGGCCGATCCGCGAAGCCATGACCTCGCCGTGGCCCCCTGCGCGCAAGCCGATGCCGCCGCGTGCGTCGGTCCTGGATCCCCGCAGACACGTGATCGACGATTCTGCGCACCGACCTGGACGCTCCACGCAAACAGCGCCATATCGCCCAGCGGGTCTTCGACCGGCTGGCGACGGCGGAGCACGGCATGGACAACGTCTCCTGCGGCCGGGTCCGCGACTGCTTCAAGCGCCGCAAGCCTGAGATTCGGATCCGGGAGGAGCGCGGGCCACCGAGCGTGTTCGTCCCACAGACCCACCGGCCCGGTGAAGAGGCCGAGGTGGACTTCAGCGATGTCTACGTCACCTTGAACGGCGCGCGCACCCTGTGCTATCTGCTCGCCCTCCGGCTCTTCTTCTAAATGATCGATTCCAAGGGGTTGGCAGGGAAAATGGGTCGCCCCGGCGTACAGAGGACCGTACCGTCGCGCGCATGAAGCTGCTCTCCGTCAATGTCGGCAAGCCCCGACCCAACCCGTGGAAGGGCCTCAGCGCGACAGGTATCGACAAGCGGCCTGTTGACGGCCCGGTTGCCGTCATCGCGCCCGGACCCAAGGGCACCGGCGAGGTCGGTCTCGTAGGCGACCGCGTCTACGACGTGAAGCACCACGGCGGTTCCGACCAGGCCGTCTACGCCTATGCCCGCGAGGATCTCAACAGGTGGGAGGCCGAGCTGGGCAGGCCGCTCGCCAACGGCGTCTTCGGGGAGAACCTCACGACCCTCGGCCTCGACGTCAACGGCGCCCTGATCGGTGAACGTTGGCGCATCGGGCCAGACGTGGTCCTGGAGGTGTCGTGCGCGCGGATCCCCTGTGCGACGTTCCAGGGCTGGCTGGAGCGAGAGGGCTGGATCAAGCGGTTCACCCAGGCCGCGGTGCCGGGAGCCTATCTGCGCGTGATCGAGCCAGGAGACATCCGGGTTTCCGACCCCGTCGAGATCGTGCACCGGCCCGACCACGACGTGACCGTCGCGCTCGTCTTCCGCGCGATGACACTCGAACCGGACCTACTGCCGCGACTGCTGGTCGCTGACGCGCTGATCGAGGAGGGCAGGGAACTGGCCCGCAGACGCACGACCACATAGATGATCGATTTCAGGACATCGTCTGCGCGCGTGCGACGAGGGAGTCCAACGTCGGTATGTGAAGACAGAGCTGGGCTCCCTCGCGACCGCACGTTACGTCAAAACCGACGATTTACTGAAGAATTCACCGCAGCTCACCCCCTGGCCGCCGGAAGTGGGCATCGCGCCACAGCTCAGCGATGCGGAACTGGCCACCTTGGCGATGATGCAGGCAATGCCCGGCTTCACCTCAGAGGCCCGGTGGTTGCGACACGCCCGTGCTCACCTGCGGCACCTGTTCCCCTACCTGCCCCAACGGCCCGGCTACAACAAGCGGTTGCGCAAGGCCTCCGAGCTCATCCGGTGCGTCACCCGCACGCTGGCGGTCGACACCACGCTGTGCAAAGCGACGACGTGTGGGTCGCGGACTCAACACCGGTGGAGTGTGGCCGCTCCCGTGAGACCGTCAAACGCTCCGACCGGCCGCGAGTTCGAGCAGCAGCTCGCTGAACTGGACATCCGGCTGCTACGGCCGGCCCGCAAAGGCGAGGCCGAGCGGGCTGGATCTCAGCTGTTCAAGCCGCTATGGCAGGTTATCGAGTCGGTCAACGAAACCTTCAAGGGCCAGCTCGGATCGATCATCTAGTGGAACGCCCGCACGGCTGTGCTGACATCCCCGAGTGAGCCCTCGTGTCACTTTCGCCAGAACAGGTGGTGCGTCACGCCGCTCGGGCTGGGCACGACCTCAAGGTGGAACCGGTCGAGCAGCTCATCGGGTGACTCCCAGAGTCGCAGTCCGGAGCCGAGCTTCACCGGCGAGACCGCCACATGCATGGTGTCGACGAGGTCGGCGTCGAGGAACTGCCGGATGGTGGTGACCCCGCCGCCGAGTCGGACGTCCTTGCCCTGCGCCGCTTCCCGCGCCTGCCCGAGGACCATGGCCGGGTCGCCGTCGACGAAGTGGAACGTGGTGTCGGAGAGCGAGAACGAAGGCCGCTTGTGGTGGGTCATGACGAACACCGGGGTGTGGAACGGGGGCTCGTCGCCCCACCAGCCGAGCCAGTCATGGTCCTGCCAGGGCCCGCGTTGGGGTCCGAACTTGTTGCGGCCCATGATCTCGGCGCCGATGTTGTGGGGGAAGTCCCGCGTGAAGTAGTCGTCGAGACCGCGGCTCCCGCCGGGCTCCGTGCGGTTGGGCCAGCTCGCCGTGGCGCCGGCCCAGGAGAAGAGCCTCCCGGGATCGACATGACCGAATGGCCTCTCGAGGGTCTGGTCCTCACCGGCACCGATCCCGTCACTCGAGACGGTGAAGTTCTGGACTCTCAGCAGCTGAGCCACGTGTTCCTCCTGTGTTGTCGATGACGGTGGTGAGACTCTCCGGGCCGCGAAAACTCATCGCTAGCTCATCGCTGCGTCCGCCACAACAACGATCCCTCACGTGGGAGGTGAGATCTCACCGTCATAGATGAGCAGACCGTCGGCCCGGAGCCGCACTCCTGAGGTCGGTGAGTGCGCTGTCAGGCGACCGTCGTGCATGAGGTGATCGACGGGCACGCCGCGGGCGAGAACGGCGAAATCGGCGATGAGGCGTCGGTGACATCGCCACCACACCGCTTCGCTGCACATCACCGCCGTGCGTTCCGCTGCCGCCCGCTGCACCAGATCGTCCATCGCGGTGACGAACTCCTGGGTGCGGGTGTGCGCGGCATAGCCGCGGAAGGAGGCATTGCGCCAGACCGTGTCCGGTGAGTCCGACTCTGGCTTACGGAATCCGCCCAGGCGCTGCTCCCACCGGTAGGCGATTCCCTCCTCCGGCAGCCACAGGGCAAGCCGCTGCCGCAACAGGTCAGGGTCGCGGCGGCTGCCGGGTGCGGTCCTGACGTCCACCACCGCCGCAACGCCTGCCCCGCGCAGCAGTTCCGTCAGCGCTGCCCGGCCGGCGGTGCTGTGACCGAAGGTGACCAACTTGCGGCCGGGCATCGGGACCTCCCACTCACTGCCGTCGTCGCCTCCGCCGACCAGCCGTCGGCGCGCTGACGATCGCACGCGGTCCACGTCCTGGCCCTCTCGACGTCCTGGCCATCTCAACAGGGTCAGCCTGAACGGGCGGCGCGGGTACGGGAGCGGTTGGCCTTGCGGATCGCGTCGAGCAGCTCGGACTTCGACATCCGTGACCGTCCGTCGACACCCAGTCGCCGCGCGAGATCGTAGAGATGCTCTTTGGTGGCGTGCTCGTCGACGCCCTCGCCGCTGCGTCCGCCCTGCCCGCGAGGCCGGGCCGACTGCGGATCCGAGGGTCCTTTGCGGTCACCTTCCTTGCGCTCCCAGCGGTCGCCGACCTTCTCGTGCGTGTGCTTGAGCGCGCCGTAGGCGACCCGGTGGGCCCGCTCGCCCTCCCCGTACTGCTCGACGGCGGAGTCGTGCGCCTTGATCCATGTGCGCTGGGCCTGCTTCGATGAGCGCTGGAGGGTCGACGGCAGCTCCTGTCGTCCAGGCATGTGGCTCACCTCCTGGGTTCGGCTCCGCGTGGACCGGGTTCCCGTCGTAAGGCAGCGGTAACGGCGGCGTCCGTAGCCGTCACCTGCGACGGGGGCCGGCTCGCGACCGGCGTGGCACCGGGTGCACGGGCTGTCGACGCGGTGTCACGTCACGCCACTGTCCGAAGGCCACTGTCTCGTCGATGTCACCCGTCCCCCTGGAGGGCCGGCGCGGGTGCGCGGAACGCAGACGCAGACGCAGACGAGCATGTCGGGGCACCGCCCCATGTGCGGTGCCCCGGCGCGCATCTACCCTTTTCTTCCAGCTCCCCTTCCGGCTCTCCTCCCAGCATCGGGCGGCGGCGCCGAGAGACATCAAGCGGAAATCAGCCGTGGTAATAGGCCGTGAGAGGAGGTAGCCGGCGATGCGGGGTGTCGAGCCACCGCAGTTTCAAAGGCGCTTTCTGCATTGCTGATTGGGTCTATGCAGGGTCCGTAGGGGTCATCTGTCGTTTGGTGAACCGGTGCCACCAGTGGCGGCGGCGGGGGTGCACCGCGCGGCCCAGCCGGAGGCCGATCAGCAGATAGCCTATGAGGGCGCCCGTGGTGTTGAGCAGGACGTCATCGATGTCGAAGGCACGTCCGGTGATGAGGGCGCCCTGGACGAGTTCGACGAGCAGCATCACGAGAGCCGTGGCCACCGCTACGCGGACCAGCCCTCGCGTTCGGGGCACCAGGACCGGCAGCACCACACCGAACGGGATTCCCATCACGATGTTTCCGCCGAGCTGCTTGACGGTGTCACCGGACGTCGGCTGCGCGAGATAGGCACGGATGGAATCACCAGGGCGCAGGTTGCTGTGCGTCAACGACACGGATGCCGCCGACGGTTCGAGAGTCAGCCGGGCCAGCACCACCGCGAAGGCCACCGCCCCCGCGAAGGCCAGCATCATGGCCAGCGCCCGGCCGAACGGAGACAGGGGAGGCTCGTAGACCCGCTCCCCGGGATTCTTCCTAGTGGTCTTGTCACGCAGGGCTATCCGCGCCATTGAAGAGCTCCAAGCAAACATCGGTTCTGCTTTGACATTCCGAGTACCCCCGTTGTGAAGCGGCGCGCGTGGCAGCTCACTCTGGACCTGTTCGTGTTCCGCATCGGTCCTCTTCCGCAGAGCCCTCCCCCACTCTGCGGCTGAAGCCTCGGCCGGCCATCGGGCCACGCCGACACTGGTAACGGTCCCACAGCCGTCGACCCCGGACTGACCGGCGGCCTCCGTCTCAGCGTCGCCAGTCCGCACGGCGCACTCAGCGCACCAGGGCAGAAGCCCTCACCAGGGCACACTCACGGGGCACGGCAGCGCACGGTGGGCGGATGCAGCCGGCCGGGAGAGCCGACTGCATCCGCCCACGACCACACCGCCGGGAAGACACCACGCTTCGACACGATCTCCGGCTTCCCCGCCGAGCAGTCCGCACACTGCATCCCACCACGCCTCGACCTGCACCGCGGCCCTGACCGCAGTCGGTATCCGCCCACACCCGACAACCGCCACGCCATCGGCCAACTCAGCGCCCTGCCCGCCGACATCAGCGGCACCCTCTGACATTGGCTGCACCACACCAGGTAGTTGTCGCCGTCAACGGCCTCGAAGCGGTGGTCGATGGCGTGGTAGTGGTAGGCGGAGCACCACCGAGTAGCTGACGTACGACGAAGGCCCGGAGCAGCGCCCCGGGCCTTGTCTGTCGCCGCTTTCAGACGGTGCCACCGCCGTCGGCGTCGATCGTCACGTCCGTCACCGTCCCGGCGGCCGACGCGCGAACGGCTTCCGCGTCGACCTCGGCGGCCGCCAAAGCCGCGATTCTCAGTCAGTTCACCTGGATCTTCGAGGCGTTCTCGGCCAGCCAGGTGTCGAAGTTCTTGAGCTCCGGGTGAAGTTCCCGCAGCCGGTCCAGATCGCGGGCGCCGGCGAACTCCTGGTCGAAGTCGCCGTAGTACTGGAACATGTTGCCGATTTCGTCGGCCGCCGGGATGTCGAGCGTACGGAAGACGTCGTACGGCACGGACTGGAAGCGCACCGGCTCGCCGATCGCGGCCCCCAGCTTCTCCGCGTACTGGGCGCCGGTGAGGTGATCGCCCGCCAGGGCGACGGTCTCGCCGATGAACCGCTCGCCGCCCTTGAGGATGGCGAGGGCGGTGCGGCCGATGTCCGCCACGTCCACTCCGGACAGGAGCTTGCCGTCCTCCAGCGGCAGGGTCAGCGTCAGTACGCCGTCCTCGGTGCGCCGGGGACCCATGCCCTGCAGGAAGCCCTGGAAGAAGAAGGTGGTGTTCAGGAAGGTCGTCGGCACGCCGGCCTGGCTGAACAGGTCGTTGCCCTCGCCCTTGGCGTCGAAGTGCGGGACGTTGTACCTGTCCTGCAGGACGGGCATCCGGTCGTCTTCCAGCGGCAGCAGGTCGCGGGTGTCCTCCAGGGTGGACCAGACGACGTGCCGCAGCCCGGTGGCCTTGGCGGCCCGGACGAGGACCTCGATCTCCTCCGTCTCCTTGGCCGCCGAGCCGTGCGCCCAGAAGTTGGTGACGAGGAAGGCACCGTAGGCGCCCTCAAAGGCCTTGTGCACACTCGGCTCGTCATGGAAGTCCGCCCGCACGACCTCGGCCCCGAGGTCGGCCAGCTCCTTGGCGGCAGCGGAGTCGGGATTCCGCGTCAGCGCGCGCACCGTGAAGCCCGAGTCGGGATCGGCGAGGATCGCCCGCGCGGCGCCGCCGCCCTGTGCGCCCGTCGCTCCGGCGACCGCGATGATCTTTGTGTCGCTCATGCCAGCTACCTCTGTCCAGGGAGAGACTCTAGTTGATGCGTCAACTCGAAACCTACACCCGATGTAGTTGATGCATCAAGTAGCGGAGGGCCGACGACACCGGCCCGGGCGCACCGAGACGGCGCCGGGCCGCACACCGGGCTGTCGAACAACCGATGACTACCGCCGCTGTCGCCGCGGTGACCCGGGCCGGGGCGGGCCGTTCAGCCGTCCCAGGTCCAGTCGGTGACCTCGGGCAGGTCGGTGCCGTGGACCCGGATCCACTCGTGGTGGCGCAGCCGGGTGTCCTCCATCCGCTGCCGTAGGGCGGCGGCGCGCACCGCCAGACCGGGCACGCGATCGATGACGTCCATGACCAGCCGGTAGCGGTCGAGGTCGTTGCGGACGAGCATGTCGAACGGCGTGGTGGTGGTGCCGATCTCCTTGTAGCCGCGCACGTGCAGCTGGGTGTGGCCGGCCCGGCGGTAGGCCAGGCGGTGGATGAGCCACGGGTAGCCGTGGTAGGCGAAGATCACCGGCTTATCGGTGGTGAACAGGGCGTCGTACTGCGCGTCGGGCATGCCGTGCGGGTGTTCCTCGGCGGGCAGCAGCCGGGCCAGGTCGACGACGTTGACGACCCGCACGACCAGCTCCGGCAGGTTGCGGCGCAGCAGCTGGGCGGCGGCCAGGACCTCCTGGGTCGGGACATCGCCCGCGCAGGCGAGGACCACGTCCGGTCCCCGGTCGGCGTTCTCGTTGCCCGCCCACTCCCAGATGCCGGCGCCACGGGCGCAGTGCACCTTGGCCTGCTCCATGGACAGCCAGTCGAAGCAGGGCTGCTTGCCGGCCACGATGACGTTGACGTAGTCGCGGCTGCGCAGGGCGTGGTCCGCCACGGACAGCAGGGTGTTGGCGTCCGGCGGCAGGTAGACCCGTACCGCCTCCGGGCTCTTGTTCAGGATGTGGTCGACGAAGCCGGGGTCCTGGTGCGAGAAGCCGTTGTGGTCCTGGCGCCACACATGCGAGGTCAACAGGTAGTTGAGGGAGGCGATCGGGGCGCGCCAGGGCAGGCGCCGGGTGGTGCGCAGCCACTTGATGTGCTGGTTGACCATCGAGTCGACGATGTGCGCGAACGCCTCGTAGCAGGAGAACAGCCCGTGCCGGCCGGTCAGCAGATAGCCCTCCAGCCAGCCCTGGCAGGTGTGCTCGGAGAGGATTTCCATCACCCGGCCGTGCCGGTCCAGGTCCTCGTCCACCTGGAGCATCTGGGCCTGCCACGCCTTGCCGCTGGCCTTGTAGACGGCCTGCAACCGGTTGGAGGCGGTCTCGTCGGGACCGACGAGCCGGAAGTCGCGCCGGTCCGCGGTGCCCCGCATGACGTCCTCCAGCAGGTCGCCCAGGACACGGGTCGGCTCGTGCAGGGTGGCGCCCGGCTTGTCGACCTCGACCGCGTACTTCTCCAGCGGCGGCAGGGGCAGTTCCCGCAGCAGCAGACCGCCGTTGGCGTGCGGGGTCGCGCCCAGGCGCCGGGTGCCCTCGGGGACGCAGGCCAGCACCTGCTCGCGGGGGCGGCCGTCCTCGTCGAAGAGTTCCTCCGGCCGGTACGAGCGCAGCCAGTTCTCGAGTTGACGCAGGTGGTCGGGGTTGTCGCGGACGGCGGACAGCGGGACCTGATGGGAGCGCCAGGTGCCTTCGACCGGCAGCCCGTCGACCTCCGCCGGTCCGGTCCAGCCCTTCGGGGTGCGCAGCACGATCACCGGCCAGCGCGGGCGGTCGGTGTCGCCGTCCTCCCGCGCGGCGCGCTGGAACGCGGCGATCCGGTCCAGCGCGATGTCCATGGCCTCCGCCATGGCGCGGTGCACGGCCATCGGGTCGTCGCCGGTGACGTGGATCGGGTCGTGGCCGTAGCCGCGCAGCAGCTCGTCGAGTTCACTCTCGGGCAGCCGGGCCAGCACCGTGGGGTTGGCGATCTTGTAACCGTTGAGGTGCAGGATCGGCAGGACGGCACCGTCGTGGACGGGGTCGAGAAACTTGTTGGAGTGCCAGGACGCGGCCAGCGGCCCGGTCTCCGCCTCTCCGTCGCCGATGACGCAGGCGACCACCAGGTCCGGGTTGTCGAACGCGGCTCCGTAGGCGTGCGAGAGGGCGTAACCCAGCTCGCCGCCCTCGTGGATCGAGCCGGGCGTCTCGGGTGCCACGTGGCTGGGCACGCCGCCGGGGAAGGAGAACTGCCGGAACAGCCGGGCCATTCCATCGGCGTCCCGGGTGATGTCCGGATAGGTCTCGGTGTACGACCCCTCCAGCCAGGCGTTGGCGAGGACGGCCGGGCCGCCGTGGCCGGGGCCCCAGACGCACAGGGCGTCCAGGTCGCGGGCCTTGATCACTCGGTTGACGTGGGTGTGCACCAGGTTGAGACCCGGGGAGGTGCCCCAGTGGCCCAGCAGCCGCGGCTTGACGTGTTCCGGGCGCAGCTCCTCGGTCAGCAGGGGGTTGGCCATGAGGTAGATCTGGCCGACAGCAAGATAGTTCGCGGCGCGCCAGTGGGCGTCCAGGGCCCTCAGCTCCTCCTCTGTGAGTCGGGCGAACACCTGCTGCGAGTCGACGGACATGAAAGATCCCTTCCGGATCGGGTCTGGCTGGGACGTACAAGCCGGTCTATGCCTTCCACCATCGGTGACCGGCCGGGTACCCCGACAGAGCCAACCGGGCCACCCTGAGTGCCCTCGGGGTCAGGCTCATGCGCCGCCGGTGCCCTCCGACGGTCCTCATCGGCGCATGGTGCACCCGCTCGTCCTGGCGCGGTGCTCACTTCACCGCGAACAGTTCCGCGTCGAGGGCAGGGCCCCGTTCACCAACGGCGTCCCATGCGAAACGGAGAGTAGCGGCCTGCACCTCGTGCGGCAGGCCGCCGAGGCTGAAGGGCCTGGCACAGCGCTGGTCGGCGACTCGGTCGGCCCGTCGTCGTGGCCACGCAGGGCGCCGCCCGCGCGCCACACCTGCCACAGCCGCCTCACCCCGCCCTGTCCACCTTGCTGTCGCCTCTCCACCCCAACGCGATCACGGCATATCAACAAGTTCGCCTCAAATAGGTGTGAAGGCTCATAAACCAGTCACCCGGTCACTGAGCGGGCGAACGGACGAATGACCCGCGTGCTGACGAACGGCCCGTGTGCGGAGGAGGAGTAGCCGATGAGTGAGGCAGAGTCAGGTCAGGGCAACACGACGAGGTTGCAGCAGACCGGCGAGACGGCCAGAGTGGAGGCGTCGGCCACGGCCGATCAGGCCAAGCAGGCCGCAGGCCAGGTGGCGAGCAGCGCTGCGGATCAGGCGAAGGCCGTGGCCGGGGAGGCCCGGCAGCAGGCCGGGGCGGTCGCCCACGACCTGCGGACCCGCGCGAAGGACGAGGTCGAGGGGCAGACCAAGCGGGCGGCTGGGGCGCTGCACCAGTGGGCGGACGACCTGGCCGGACTGGCTGAGAACGGCCAGGGCGAATCCCCGGTCCGCAGTCTCGCGGCCCAGGCGGCCGACGGTGGGCACCGGGCGGCCGACTACCTGGAGAAGCAGGGAGTCCAGGGCGTGGTCTCCGATGTCCAGACCTTCGCCCGTCGTCGCCCCGGAGCGTTCCTGGGCGGCGCGCTGCTGGCAGGGCTGGCCGTCGGGCGTATCGCGAAGGTGGCGGTCAAGGCGAACCAGTCCTCGTCCGGGACCCAGTCACCCGGAGACCAGTCGTCCGGAACGGGACGGCAAGGGCTGCCCGGGAATTCGGAGCAGGCGGCGCTGAGCGAGCAGGAATCCGCGGTGCTGGGGTCCGGTCCTCCGCCGGGCACCGCTCAGGCGCCGCCACCGCCGGTCCCGCCGGTACCGCCCGCGCCGCCGCCGGTCCCGCCACCCGCCGGTACGCCCGCGGGCGGTGCGCCGACTCGCGCGTATCCGGAGGTGTGAGAGATGACCTCGATCTCGTCCAAGGCGGCGCAGTCGCACGGCGGGGACAGTTCGGTGGGCGAGCTGCTGTCCGTGGTGACCTCGGACGTCCAGACCCTGTTCCGCCAGGAGGTCGAGCTGGCCAAGGCGGAGGTCAAGCAGGAGGCGACCAAGGCCGGCAAGGCGGCCGGCCTGTACGGCGGCGCCGGATTCGCCGGCTACATGGTGCTCTTGTTCCTGTCGCTGGCCGCCGTGCTGGGCCTGGCCAACGTGATGGACGGGGGCTGGGCCGCCCTGATCGTCACCGCCGTGTGGGCCGTGATCGCGGCCGTGCTGTACCTGCAGGGCCGCACCCGGATGCGCACGGTGGCACCGAAACCCGACCGGACCGTCGAAACGATGAAGGAGAATGCGCAATGGGCACGTCACCCGACCAGATGAGGGCCGAGATCGACGTCACTCGGGACCGGCTGTCCGCGGACGTGAACCGGCTCGCGGACCGGGCCAGCCCTCGACGGGTGGTCCGTCGCCGCACCCGGAAGGTGCGCGGCGCCGTCTCGGGCGTGCGGGAGCGGGTCATGGGGTCCGCCTCGGACACCGCCCAGGGCGTGAGGAGCGGCGCCCAGTCGGCGGCAGGGTCGCTCCAGCAGGGCACCCAGCAGGCTGCCGACACGGCGCGTGACGCGGCCGGCCAGGCCGGGGAAGCGGTACGGCAGGCCCCGGACCAGGCGATACGCCAGACCCAGGGCAATCCGCTGGCCGCAGGCCTGATCGCCTTCGGCGTCGGCATGCTGGCCTCCTCGATGCTGCCCGCGTCCCAGGTGGAGCAGCAGAAGGCCACCGACCTCATGGAACGCGGTGGCGAGGCGCTGGAGCCGGTCAAGCAGGCCGCGCTCGACTCCGCGCAGAACCTGAAGGAAGGTGCCAGGGAGGCCGCGCAGAGCGCGGCGCAGGAGGTGAAGGACACCGCGACGGAGGCTGCCCGCACCACCCAGGACGAGGCCCGCGACCAGGCCACCCGGGTGACCGGCCAGGCACGCGACGCGGGGGGCCACGTCGCCGAAGAGGCCCGGCAACAGCCGGGATCCGCCTGATCTCTGTCCGCACACACATGTGGCCGGGCCGCGGGTTGCGCGCGCCCGGTCACTGCCGACCGGCCGGTCACTGCCGACCGGCCGGCGCGGACTGCCTGGAGCGACTTCCTCGAAGGCGCCTTGAGCCAGCCGTCGCCCCCATGGCTCACGCCGGTGAGCGGGGCGGAGTCATGCGGGAGGCCGCTGCTTCACCTGGGGGGTCCAGCGGGTCGGTGCGTCAGGGCAGGGTCCATTTCTGGTTGGCGTTGGCGTGGCAGGTCCACAGGTGGACGGCGGTTCCGTCGTTCCAGGTGCCACCGGAGGCGTCCAGGCACTTGCCGGACTGCGGGTTGCGGACCGTGCCGTCGGACTGGGCCGCCCACGTCTGCGCACCCGAGCCGTTGCACGTCCACAGCTGGATCCTCGTACCGTCCGCCGTGGCCCCGCCCGACACGTCCAGACACTTGCCCAGCGCCCGCAGCGTGCCGTCAGCGCCGGCCGTCCACGTCTGGGCGCCCGACCCGTTGCACGTCCAGATCTGCACCTTCGTGCCGTCGGCCGTCTGCGCGTTGTCCACGTCCAGGCACTTGCCGTTCACGCCCTTCACCTCACCCGAGCGGGGGCCGGGGTCCTGTCCTCCGCCCTGCTTGACGCGGATGTCGCGGAAGGACACGTCGTCGCCGTCGCCGTGGTTCTGGAGGCCGATGTGCCCCTGCCGCAGGCTGCGTGCGGGGTCGGTGTTGGTGAAGTCGTTGATCTTGCGGCCGTTGAGGAAGATTTCCAGTCGTTCGCCGGTGACCTTGAGCTCGTAGGTGTTCCACTCCCCCGGCGGGTTCAGTGCGGCGTCCCGTGCGGCCACGTCCGCGGACCGGAAGCCGTACACGGCGCCCGTGGTGCGGTCGGTGGCGTCGGTGGCGTCGATCTGGATCTCGTAGCCGTTGTTCACCGCCGTCCACGGGTCGTCGGAGGCCGGGAAGCCGATGAAGACACCGGAGTTGTCGTCCCCGGCCATCCTCCAGTCCAGCTTGAGGGAGTAGTCACCGGTGAGCTCCCGGCCGGAGTACCAGTAGAGCCCCATGCCGCCCTCGGAGGTGAGGGTGCCGTCCGCGAGAGCGAACCGGCCCGGTCCGGCCTGCTGCCAGCCACTGGTGGACGAACCGTCGAACAGGGGCGTGTAGCCGGTCTCCGGGCGGCAGTCGGCGTCGGTCATCCCGGCGGCCCAGCGGATGCCGCCGAGGAGGTGCCGTCGGAAGGCGGGTTCGGTGTACGACGCGTCGGTGTGCCCGCCGCCGGTGTAGAAGGCCCGGCCACCCTGGTAGTCCTTGCACCAGGCGATCGGGTGGTCGCCGGACATGCTCCCGCCGGCGTAGCTGGACTCGTCGAGCGAGGCCAGGACGCGGGCGGTGGTGCGTGGGTTGGTGCGGTAGTTGTACCACTCGTCGGTGCGCTGCCAGGTGCTGCCCAGGTGGGCGGTGGCGTCGTGGGCGCGGTCCTCCACGTCGACGGTGGCGGACTGGATGGCCGGGTGGGAGTGGAAGAGCGCGCCGGCCAGTCCCTCGTAGAACGGCCAGTCATACTCGGTGTCGGCGGCGGCGTGGATGCCGACGTAACCGCCGCCGCTCTGGATGTACTGCTCGAAGGCCGTCTGCTGGGCGGCGTTCAGCACGTCGCCCGTCGTGGACAGGAACACGATGGTCTTGTACTGGGCGAGGTTGCCGGTCGTGAAGACCTGCGCGTCCTCGGTCGCGTCCACGGTGAAGTTGTTCGCGGTGCCCAGGCCGCGCAGGGCGGCGATGCCGTCGTCGATCGAGTCGTGGCGGAAGCCCGCCGTCTTGGAGAAGACGAGGATCCTGTACGCCGGGTCCGCCGCCGCGCGGGTTTCCGCGGTGACGGACGCGCCGACGGACGCGGTGCCGGACTCACCGGCGGACTGGCTCACCGCTCCGGGCAGTGCCGTGGCCTGAGGGCCCAGGCAGAGCGCGGCTCCGGCGAACAGGCCGAGGGCCGCTTTCACATAGGTACGCATGGTCGGTCTCCTCCCTCCTACGGCAGGGTCCATTTCTGGTTGGCGTTGGCGTGGCAGGTCCACAGGTGGACGGCGGTTCCGTCGTTCCAGGTGCCACCGGAGGCGTCCAGGCACTTGCCGGACTGCGGGTTGCGGACCGTGCCGTCGGACTGGGCCGCCCACGTCTGCGCACCCGAGCCGTTGCACGTCCACAGCTGGACCCTCGTACCGTCCGCCGTGGCCCCGCCCGACACGTCCAGACACTTGCCCAGCGCCCGCAGCGTGCCGTCAGCGCCTGCCGTCCACGTCTGGGCGCCCGAACCGTTGCACGTCCAGATCTGCACCTTCGTGCCGTCGGCCGTCTGCGCGTTGTCCACGTCCAGACACTTGCCGTTCACGCCCTTCACCTCACCCGAGCGGCTGCTGCCGCCGGTGGTGGTGAAGGAGAACTCGTCCACGTCGAAGAGCGGGCCACTGCCGCCCTTGAAGACCAGGTAGAGGGAGGTGGAGCCGCTGGGCTGGTTGCTGAGCGCGGCCGTCACGTCCTGGAAGGTCTCCCAGCCGCCGGTCACCGGGACGGTCGCCGTGCCCAGCAGGGTGCCGGTCGTCGATCCGGCGCGGACCTCGATGGTGCCGCCCGCGCCCGCCGAGGAGACCCGGGCGGTGAACCGGGTCGCGTTGCCGAGGGCGTACGGCTCGAAGGAGATCCAGTCGCCGTTCTCGATGTTGCCGACGGTCTTGCCGCCGTGGGCGGGAGCGTGGGTGATGACATCGACACCGGCGGAGGCGCCGTAGTGCTCACCCTGCCGGTGGCTGGGCTGGACGACGTGCTGGTCGTGCGTGGTCAGCGCGGGCTGACCGCCGGCACCCTGGTCGGTGTACTCGGCGTCGAGCACGCCGAAGATGTTGGCGTTGGGGTCGTGTTCGCCGTCCGCCAGGGTCTGGAGCGTGCCCTGGCATCCGGTGGTCGAGGTCTGCGGATGGCCGTGGCTGTCGTGTCCGACGATGAAGGTGACCTTCACCTTTGAGCAGTCGATCGTGCCGTCCTCGGGGTCGGTCACCGTCACCTTGAACGGGATGGCGTCGCCGAAGTCGTGGATGCTTCCGTCCACGGGCAGGTCCAGTCGCACCGTGGGGGCGGTGTTCCCCACCGTGATCCGCACGGAGGCCGTGGCGGACTTGCCGGTGGTGTCCGTGACCTTCAGCGTGGCCGTGTACTGGCCGTTGGCCGTGTAGGTGTGGGAAGGGCCGGCGGCGGTGGAGGTGGAGCCGTCGCCGAAGGTCCAGGCGTAACCGAGGGTGTCACCGTCCGGGTCGGTGCTGCCGGCCGAGGAGAAGGAGACGGCCAGGGGTGCCTTGCCCGAGGTGACGTCGGCCTTCGCCTGCGCGGTCGGGGCGAGCCCGTCGGTGACGTGCTCGATGCGGTACAGGGCCGAGTTCGCGTCGCCGCTGAAGTAGCCGGTGCCGTAGTCGAGGACGTACAGGGCGCCGTCGGGGCCGAAGGCCATGTCCATCACCTGGGTGCCGCTCCAGGGGAAGGAGTTGATGGACTGCACGGCACCGTCGGCGCCGGTCTCGATGCGCTTGATCCAGCGGCGGCCGAACTCACCCGCGAAGTAGTCGCCGTCGAACTCCTGCGGGAACTTCACCGCGGAGGTGGAGGCAGCGTCGTAACGGTAGACCGGGCCGCCCATCGGGGACTCCGAGCCGTTGCCGAACTCCGGGACGGATCCGCCGTCGTAGGGGATCCAGGCGGGTTGGGCGGGAGGCAGGCTGGTGAGTCCGGTGTTGTTCGGCGAACTGTTCGCGGGTGCCGCGCAGTTGAAGGCGGACCCGGAGGCACCGGTGGCGAAGTCGTAGTCGATGTAGGCGTCGTTGTCGCCGGTGCAGTACGGCCAGCCGAAGTTGCCCGCCTTGGTGATCCGGTTGAACTCCACCTGCCCGCCCGGTCCGCGCGTGGGACTGGCGGTGCCGGCGTCGGGGCCGTAGTCGCCGAGGTAGACGATGCCCGTGGGTCTGTCGACGCTCATACGGAAGGGGTTGCGAAAGCCCATCGCGTAGATCTCGGGGCGGGTCTTCGCGGTGCCGGGCGCGAAGAGGTTGCCGCTCGGGATCGCGTACGACCCGTCGGCGTTGACCTTGATCCGCAGGACCTTGCCGCGCAGGTCGTTGGTGTTGGCCGAGGAACGCTGGGCGTCGAAGGCGGGGTTGCGGGTGGCGCGCTCGTCGATCGGGGTGTAACTGTCCGAGGCGAACGGGTTGGTGTCGTCGCCGGTGGACAGGTACAGGTTGCCGGCCGCGTCGAAGTCGATGTCGCCGCCGACGTGGCAGCAGATGCCGCGGGAGGCCGGCACGTCGAGGATCTTCTTCTCACCGGCGAGGTCCAGCGTGCCGTCGGTCTTCAGGACGAACCGGGACAGCCGGTTGACCCCGTCGAAGGGAGCGAAGTCGGAGGCCGTGCCGTCGGCCGGGGCGTCACCGGCCGGAGTGCTGAGCTTGGGGGCGTAGTAGAGGTAGACGTGCCGGTTGGACGCGAAGCCGGGGTCCACGGCGACGCCTTGCAGGCCTTCCTCGTCGTGGCTGTACACGTCGAGCTTGCCCGCGACGGTGGTGGTCCCCGCGGCGTTGGTCAGCCGGACCGTGCCGTCCCGGGCGGTGTGCAGGACCGAACGGTCCGGCAGCACGGCCAAGGTCATGGGCTCGCCCATCTCGGCCACGCCCTTGGCGAGCGTGACCTGCTGGTACTCGACGGCGGCCGCCGCGGGTGCGCCGGCCGGGTCCGCGGGTCGGGCGGCGGCCGGGTCCGCGGGGCGGGCGGCGGCCGGGGACATGGGCAGCAGGCAGCCGAAGGCGCAGGCCACGGCGGTCAGCAGATGACGGACACGTCTGTGTCTGAGCGGTTTCATGCGCACAGAGGTCTCCCAGTGTGGGGTGGGATGACGGCAGCCCTCGCCGGACTGCCAAGCAATGCACAGGCGCGCGCCGTCGCGCCGTCAGGTCCGGCCACAGCTCCATGACCGGTTCATTTCAAGGAAGTTAGCGAGCTTCGTCGAGTTCCGGAACCCCTTTCACGCAAGCCCTCGACACTTTTTCCTCGCTCGGGACAAAGTGGAGGACCCGGAGGCGTCCGGATGCCCAGGGCAGGTAGCGGACCGCGTCTCCCGTCCCGCGTCCCGCACGCTGGGGCCGCGGTCCCAGCAGTCACGTATCAGCGTGACGGCCGCACACGGAAGCGATCACACCTCTGTTACGGCTCCGCGAGTGCGGTTCATCGGTAGCCGCGCCGGACACCGGCCTCGGCGGCCGCACGGTTGACGGGCGGTAGTCAACGGGCGGCGGTCGGCGGGCAGCAGTCAACGGGCGGCAGTCGGCGGTCGCCGACGCTCACGCACACCACCGGGCCGAGCCGGTTCGCGGGCCGCGGAGCGCGTCCCGGACCGACTCCGTACCTTCCCCGCCGCCGTCGGCCCGCCCTGCATGGAGAAGCGTCACTGCGTCACCAATGAGCCCTTGACGCACCTCCGCAGCGCCGGCCAGGGCTGGCGGTTCGTGCGTAGCAGACGCCGCCCCCTTCACCCGATGAGGGGCCACTCCGAAAGCGCTCCACACGTTGTTCTGCGGAATCTCCAAATCCGGAATTAAGAACTCCGCGTCCTGAATTCCGGCGGTGAGCGTGACGGCCTTGCACTGTTGGCGGGCGCCCGCGTTTTCCCCCGATCACAGGGTCCATTCTCACTGAAGGATCCATTGTCTCAGAGAGCCCGCACATCCCTCGCCGTACTCACACTTTTGCGCCAAGACCCGTCGTCGACAGGCGTGTTCGCGTGCGTCTTGGGAATTCGGGACGGCAGAAAGCCGACCGGCAGAAGTCGGTTGGCGGTCGATGAGGAGATGGATATTCATGCGCAGCAGGAGGATGAAAGCCGCGGCGATCGGAACAGCCGCGGTCATGGGCAGCATCGTTCTGACGGGCTGTGGAAACGACGCGGAGCCGGCGTCGGGGAAGGCCGGTTCCTCGTCCAGTGCGAGCAGAAGCGCGGGCGCTCAAGAGGACGGCACCACCGCGGTACGGGCCGCCTATGACAAGACGGCCCAGGCCGAGACGGCCAAGATGACGATCAACATGAAGATGTCCGCGGAGGGCCGGTCGATCACCACGGACGGCCGGGGCGCGCTCGACTTCCAAGAGGGCGAAAGCGTCATGACCGTCACCGCCGAGGGGAAGACGATCGAGCAGCGCGTCGTCGACCAGGTGCTGTATCAGAAGATGCCCGGCCAGAAGGTCCAGGGCGGCAAGACCTGGATGAAGATCGACCTCAAGAAGGCCGCGCAGGCACAGGGCGTGAGCGGCCAGCAGATCGGCGACCCGGCCCAGTCCGCCGCCTACGCCAAGGCGATCACCGACAAGGACGTCACCAAGGTCGGTTCCGAGACGATCGACGGTGTCGACACCACCCACTACCGGGTCTCGGTGGACGTCGCCGAACTGCCGGGCGGCACTCAGATGCGCGAGCAGGTCGGACCGACGCTGCCGATGGAGGTCTGGCTCGACGACGACGGCAGGCTGCGCCGCCAGCAGATCGACATGACGGTCAAGGCTCCGGCCTCCGCCAGCGCGAAGCCGGACAACAGCGCCTCGCCTGAGCAGGTCAAGATGACCACGGTGATGAACTACTCCGGCTTCGGCACCGAGGTCGACGCCGAGGCACCGCCGGCAGGCCAGGTGGCCGACATGACGGACGAGGCCATGCGGCAGGGACAGCAGCAGAGTTGATTTAAGCGCAGGACTGACGACGGCGGCCTCGACGATGCCTCGGGGCCGCCTTGGGGCCGCCTTGGGGCCGCCTTGGGGCCGCCTTGGGGCCGCCTCTGTGTGCTGTGCCCGTCACCGACGACGATCCACGTCGGCGCGGAGGCCCATAAGCACCTCAGTTGGACACCTCAGCGCCCGCCGGGCCAGGTCTCGGCACCAGCGGCCGGTGCTCGTCCCCCGCCGGCGCGGGTCGTCGTCCACCGGTTGGTCTGAACAACGCCCGCTCTCCCACCGCGTCCGGTCCCGGCCCCGGTCTGTGACGGACGATCCGGTCTGCCGTTCGTGGGCACGGAGTTACCGCTCCGCGCCCACGAGGCCCGCTACAGCGCGCGTTCCAGTCGCTCCGCCACCAGCTTCACGAACCCGCCCGGGTCCTTGGGGCGGCCGCCCTCGGCCAGCACCGCCAAGCCGTGGAGCAGTTCGGCGGTCCCCACCAGGCCCGTGTGGTCCTCGCTCTGCTTGTACGCCTGGTTGAGGCCCTTCACCAGCAGGTGGTCGGGGTTGAGTTCGAGGATGCGCTTGGTCTGCGGAACCTCCTGCCCCATCGCGCGGTACATGTTCTCCAGCGCGGGCGTGAGGTCGTGGTCGTCGGAGACCACACAGGCCGGGGAGACCGTGAGCCGGGACGACAGCCGCACGTCCTTCACGTCCTCTTCCAGCTGTTCCTTCATCCAGCCGAGCAGTCCGGCGTACTCCTCGTTCTGCTGCTCCCGTGCCTCCTCCCCGCTGTCGCCGTCCTCGGCCCCGAGATCGGCCTGGCCCTTGGCGACCGACCGCAGCCGCCTGCCCTGGAACTCGCCGACGGCATCGGCCCACACCTCGTCGACGGGGTCGCTCAGCAGCAGGACCTCGATGCCCCGGGCCCGGAACGCCTCCAGGTGCGGAGAGCTCTCCACGGCCTGACGAGACTCGCCCGTCAAGAAGTAGATGGTGTCCTGGCCGTCCTTCATACGCTCCACGTACTGCTGGAGCGATGTCAGCTCGTCGTCGTGAGTACTCGCGAAGGCCGCGACGTCGAGGATGGCCTCCCGGTTGTCGGCGTCGGTGACGAGTCCCTCCTTGAGGACCGCTCCGAACTCCCGCCAGAAAGCGGCGTACCGCTGTGCGTCGCCCGCCCTCATGCTCTTGAGGGAGGACAGGACCTTCTTCGTCAGCCGCCGCTGGATCATCCGGATGTGCCGGTCCTGCTGGAGGATCTCGCGGGAGACGTTGAGCGAGAGGTCCTGGGCGTCGACGACGCCCTTGACGAAGCGCAGGTACGGCGGCAGCAGCGCCTCGCAGTCGTCCATGATCAGGACACGCTTGACGTAGAGCTGAAGGCCGCGCCGGTGGCCCTCGGTGAACAGGTCGTGCGGGGCGTGCTCCGGAAGGAAGAGCAGGGCCTGGTACTCGAACGTGCCCTCGGCCTGGAGGCGGATGGTCTCCATCGGAGCACGCCAGTCGTGGCTGATGTGCTTGTACAGCTCGTGGTACTCCTCGTCGGAGACCTCCTGGCGCGAGCGCGCCCACAGCGCCTTCATCGAGTTCAGCGTCTCGGGCTCGGGCTCGGGCTCGGAGTCGCCCTCGGCCGTGTCCGGGAGCATCCGGATCGGCCAGGTGATGAAGTCGGAGTACCGCTTGACGATCTCCCTGATCGTCCAGGGGGAGGTGTAGTCGTGGAGCTGGTTGTCGGGGTCGGCCGGCTTGAGGTGGAGCGTGACGGCGGTGCCCTGCGGGGCGTCCTCGACTGTTTCCAGGGTGTACGTGCCCTCGCCGCGTGAACTCCAGCGGGTGCCCTGGGTCTCGCCGGCCCGGCGGGTCACCAGCGTCATCTCGTCGGCGACCATGAAGCCGGAGTAGAAGCCGACGCCGAACTGACCGATCAGTCCCTCGGCTCCGGCCCCGTCCTTCGCGTCGCGCAGCTCCCGCAGGAACTCGGCCGTGCCCGAGTTGGCGATGGTGCCGATCAGCCGCCCGACCTCCTCGTAGGACATCCCGATGCCGTTGTCCCGCACCGTGAGCGTACGGGCGTCCTTGTCCACCTCGATCCCGATGTGCAGGTCGGAAGTGTCGGCGTCGAGCGTGTCGTCGCGCAGCGCCTCAAGACGCAGCTTGTCCAGCGCGTCGGAGGCGTTGGAGACGAGCTCGCGCAGGAAGACGTCCTTGTTCGAGTAGACGGAGTGGATCATCAACTGCAGCAGCTGACGGGCCTGCACCTGGAACTCAAACGTTTCGGCCGGCATGGTCGGCGTTCACCTCACAAATCCCATGGTCGCCGGATCTGGCGACAGTCACTGTAAAACACGAAGTCAGCACGCGTGGCCACTTCTTCGCCGGTCGCCGAGCCGGTCCTGGCGGAAGCTCCCCGTTCGGATCCTGACCTGGGCGCGCCGGCAGGGAGTTCTCCCCCTGTCCCCTCCGGGTGACGGCCCCGGGCCGGACGAGTCCCCAGCGCTTCAGGGCAGATCCAGGTCGGTGATCACCAGATGATGATCCGAGTACGAGGTGTGTTGCACGCGCTGCGTGAGCGGACCGATGCCTCGCAGGAAGACGTAGTCGAACTTGCTGTGCCAATCGGTGGTCGTCTCGCACGCGCCGGTGGACGAGGGATGGCACTGGGGGTCTGCGTCCGCGGCCAGTGCCCACATCGGGGTGAGTTCGACAGTGCCCGGCACGGCGTTGAAGTCGCCGAGAACGATCGCGCGATCGTGCCGGGCGACTTCTGCGGCGAGCACCCTGGTCTGGCCGGCTCGGACTGCTTCCTGCCGTCGTTCGGCAAGGTGTGTGTTGAAGACCCGGACGGACTGGCCACCCACCATGGTGGTGACCGCCATGTACCCACGGTCTTCGGATCCGCCGTCGGGATATTCCACGGTGACGCGGTCTGTCATCGGTGCCGCCGAGAGGACCGCCTGCCCATAGCCCCCCGGCTTCCACGGTGCTCCCCCGCAGCGGTTCCAGTTCCGTAGCACGGTTCCGTACTCGACGTGGTAGACCAGTCCGTAGAGGCTTCTCAGGTAACCCCGGATCCTCTCGACGTCACGCACACACGCTTCCTGCACTCCGACGACCTGGGGCGCGTTTCTGGCGATCTCCGTCGCCCGGTCCACGTGGCTTTCGTCGCAGGGATTGCAGATGTTCCACGTCATGACCCGGTTCGGTACGACTTCCCTGACGGATTCGGCGTGCAGCGACCTGACGAAGAGGGCACCGCTCGACGCACTGGGGCCGATGAGCACCATGCAGGCCACGGCCATGGCACCGCCGAGCAACCGCGTGCCCCTTGTGAGCACCATCGCCTCCCGGATGTAGACACACGTGGCATCTGAGGTCTCCCTGCACGAGGTTATGGGACGCGGCTGCCGGCGACAGCTGTTTTTGATCTTTCACCAGACACCACCTCAGGTTGCACGACGGCGGAGACCGGCCGTCGGGAACCGAGCATGTCGTCCGGCTCAGTACCTGTCGTCGAACGGCGGCGGCGGCAACAGCAACAGCAACGGACGTTCTTGCATCAACGCCGTAAGCGCCTGAGCGACCCACGGAACGTCGATCAGGCCGGCCGCCTCGCAGGCCCGCCGGGCGGCCGGCGCCGCGCAACCTCTCACTGCGCAGTCGTCCGCCCCGCTCTCCCTGCTCGCGGTGCGGTCGCCGCTCCTCTGCGGCCCGTGCCTGCGCCTTGCGGGCCAGACGTTCGGTGGAAGGGCCGAACAGCAGGGTGATCGCGCCGGCGGACCGTACGTCTGTGGGTGGGCATGGAGCCGTCGTCGGTCAGGCAGCGCTTGAAGACCCCGCGGCGATCGTCGTCATCGAGCAAGCCCCGTGAGCCGGGCGCGCACGCTGCCGAAGGTGCGCGGGGCGGTCGCCCTCCGAGGGTGGCCGACCGCTCGCTCGCCGGGCGGGTCTCAGCAGAGCGGCCAATTACGCAGCGCGGCGTCGGCCATCTCCTGGAGTTCGTCGCGGCCGACACCGACCGTGTGATCACGGTCGGGTGACGGCCGCCGTACGACCGGTGCGGAGCCGGTGGCGGGGGGACCGGGCCGCGGGTTACCTCGTCCTGGTCCTCAACTGCTCCAGTGCGGGGATGAGCGTACGGAGGTCGTCGCCGTCCACGGCGGTGTCCGCGAGGACGCGGACATCGTCCGGGGCGTTGAAGGCGACGCTGATGCCCACCGCGTCGAAGAGCGGTCCGTCGGCGGGGCATGCGCCGACGGCGGCGCAGCCGGTGAGGGGGACACCGAGTTCGTCGGCCCGTCGGACCGCGAATCTCCGCTGGTCGGAGGCGTCCGTCGGGCGGGTCGTGCGGCCGGTGAAGTGGCCCCCACTGGTCTCCAGCGGCCGGCCCGAGTACGAGTGGAAGCCGAACCGGTCGGCCAGCCGGGCCACGATCGGCGTCCAGGTGAGGGACAGGGCGACCGGCACCAGTGCGTTGCGCCGGCACCAGTCGACGGTCTCCTGGACGCCGGGGCGCAGCGCAAGCCCTTCCAGTTCGGCGTGCAGCACGCTCTCGGACACTCCGGCCCAGCGGTCGGCGTCGGGACCCGTGTCGTCCGGCTCGGCGGTGCTCTCGGACGCGCACAGTCCGAGGCGCTCCTCGACGAGGCGGGTGAGGCTGCGCCCTTCACCCAGGACGCAGTCGACGGAGAAGAAGACGACGCCTACGTGATCTGACATGAACACAGTTCAACTATGCCATCGTCGGCTCCTCTTCCGCGCACATGTGCACGATCGCTCCGCAAAGCGTGCACGCGATGCATAAGCGCGCTCTCGGCGTCCTGGGAGTCCCGAGCGACGGCCATGTCCCGGTGGAGGTCGTGGTCGCTGCCGACCGGGACGGCGACCAGGGCGGCGACCAGGCCGGCGCCGGTGATGGCCTCGGGCCTCGGTCAGCGACGGGGCGTTGGCCATCAGCACCTCGTGCCCGGCTGCCGTCAGGCCCGGGCCAGCGGCGCCATCGTGCAGACGTGCGACTTCTCCGGCAGGCCGACGAACAGGGCACGCATGGGTTTCTCTCCTCGTCGAGGCCGCGGGGGCGGTGCGTGACGGACCTCAGACCGCCGCTTCCCGGTCCCCCCGCACGGACATGGCACTGAGCGGGCACGCATCGGCCGCCTCGCGCACCGCGGCGTGCTGGTCGCTTCCGGGCCGGTCGACCAGCACCCGCGGGCGTGAGCTTCACCGAGGCGTCGTGCCCCGGCCCGAGGCGCGCGTACGGTCACCGGCTGCGCGCGCGGCCGGTCAAAGGGGATGTGGTCCGCGAGGTGAGCCCCTCCGGTGCGGTGCGCCGGGAGACTCCCCTGCTGAGGATCCCCCGACCTGCCGGTGCCCACCGTGCACATCGCTCGGACGCCGGAGGAGGAGGACGGAGGCCGAGGCCGCATGGGCGGGCGGCCGGGGCAGCGTCAGCCGGGAAGAAGGGCGGGATGGATTCCGTCGGACGGGAAGTGGGCAGTCTGGGGATCGGCCAGACTGGTCTGGGCCAAAATGGCGGGCAGCGGGCAGCGGTTCAGGGCGTCAGGCGGAACCGTCGGGCGTACACCCGCGGCGGTCGGCCACGGTGGCTGGCTGCTGGCTCTGCCTCGCAACGCCGGGAGAGAGGGACACGGTCATGATCACCGCCTCGGAGGGTCACAGCCGTCCCGGGTCCGGCACCGGTGCTCCGCCCCCGGCTGTCGTGGAGCGGGAACGGGAGCTCGCCCTCTTCGGTGAGCTGGCCCGGCGCACCGCCGCCGGACGGTCCGGTCTCGTCGTCCTGGAGGGTCCGGTCGGCATCGGGAAGACGGCCCTGCTGCGGGAGCTGATCACCGAAGCGCGCGCCCTGGACCTGTGCGTCCTGCACGCGGAGGCCGCCGACGGACACCGGTTGCCGCTCAGTACCGCGCACACCCTGCTGTCCGGTCTCCCGGACAGCGATCACACCCAACCGCCCACGGCGCCCGGGGCGTTCGCGGCACACGGGCTCGCCGACAGACGGCCCCCCGCACCGCTGTGCTGCGACAACGATGCCACGGAGGTCTCGTTCGGTGTGCTGACGCGGCTGCACGACGTCATCAGGCGAGCCGCCGCACGCACTCCCCTGCTGATCGCCGTGGACGACACGCATGAGGCCGATCCCGCCTCCCAACGCCTGCTGGCACACACCGCGCGACGCCTGGCCGGCCTGCCCGTGCTGCTCGCGCTCGTGTCCCGCACCGGTTCCGACGCGCCGTCCCTCGCCGAGATCACCACCCTGGCGTCCTGCCGGGTGCTGCGGCCCCGCCCGCTCACCGGCGCGGGCATCGTCCAGCTCGCCCGCCGTCTCACCGGCACCGAGCCCGACGAGACGTTCCAGCGGGCGTGCCTGGCGGCCACCCACGGCAATCCGCTGCTGGCGACCAGGCTCATCCGGACGCTGTACACGGAGGACCTGCCCCTGACAGGCGCCGAGCTGAGCGCGGTCAACGAGCAGGACATGCAGGCCTTCGGTGCCCGTGTGGTGCGCCTGCTGCACCGTCAGGCGCCGGCGACGGTGGACGCGGCTCGTGCCATGGCGGTGCTGGGCGACGGGACCGCCCACGAGCTGTGCGCGCGGCTGGCCCTGGCGGACGCCACCTCCTTCGACCGGTCCCTGTCGGTGCTGGGCGCCCTCGGACTCGTCAACAGCGGTTCGGCAGACGGAACATGGGCCTTCACGCACACGCTGGTGCGCCGCGCCGTGCTCGACGACCTGCCGGACGACGAACGTGCCGCCACGCACGGCCGGGCTGCCCGTCTGCTGCACGACATCGGCGCCGGCGCCGCGGACGTCGCCGGGCACCTGTGCCGGTCCGCCGCCACGGCGACCCAGCCGTGGGCCACGACCGTGCTGCGGGAAGCGGCCCGGGAGGCGATGGTGTACGGCTCGCCGGGCCGGGCGATGGAACTGCTGCGGCCCTGCGTCCCGGACGGTGCCGCCGACGACTGCGACCCAGGGCTGCTGATCGAACTGGGCACGGCCGAAGCACGGTTGGACCCGGCGGCCAGTGTCCGGCACCTGACGGCGGCCCTCGACCGGACGACCTCCCCGGACCTGCGGTTCACGGCCCTCAGCGCCCTCGCCGACGCGCTGACCCGCCAGGGCCGCGTGGACCGCGCCGTCGAACTCCTGGAGCTGTGCCGGGCGGACCCGGCCGCCCTGCCTTCCGGTGCCGAGAGCACCCGACTGCTGGAAGCGCGGCTGCTGATGGCGTCCACGGTCGACCGGGCCGCCTACACGCGGCTGCTCGGCACGGTGCCCCTCGACCTCGGGCTGCCGGGCGACACCGCCCAGGAGCGGGCGCTGCTGGCCGCCCGGGCCGTCATCGCGGTGTCCCGGATGGACCAGGTGGCCGAGTCGGTCGCGGCGGCCCGCAGGATCACCGGGCGGGGCGGACCCACCGCGGACGACCCCGCCTTCCTCGGCGTCGCCGCCTCGGTCCTGCTCTACGCCGACCTGCCGCACGAGGCGCAGGAGGTCTACCGTCAGCTCATCGACGGCACCGACCCGCTGCTCGACCAGACGTATGCCAGCCTGCTCGCGCTCAGCGCCGAGTCCCACGGACGGCTCGGCGCCCTCGACAGCGCGCTGCGCCACACCGCCGACGCGCTGCGCCACACCACCGTGGCCCGCGCCACCCCGCAGGAGGCGCTCCCGCTGGCCGTGCGGCTGCACACACTCCTGGACCGCGGCCAACTGCCACAGGCCGCCGAGCTGTGCGAGCGGGTGCCCGACCCGGCCCGGAGCGAGGCCTGGCAGTGGAACGAGGTGCTGTGCGCCCGCGGCCGGCTCCGGCTGGCGCAGAAGGACGCCGTGCGCGCGCTGGCCGACCTGCGGGAGTGCGGACGCCGGCAGGCGGCCTGGCAGCGCACCAACCCGGCCGTCTCGCCCTGGTGGTACTGGGCCGGCCGGACGCATCTCGCGCTGGACGACCGCCACGCGGCCCGTGCGCTCGCCGAACAGGCCGTCGAGGGGGCCCGGTCGGCACACCTGCCGCTCGCGCTGGGCGCCGGACTGGAGTTGTGGGCCGCGACGGTGGACGGCGACGAACGTGCGAAGCTGCTGGAGGAGGCCGAGCACGTGCTCGGCGAGACGAGGGCGGCCCTGCTGACGGCACGGGTGAAGGTCGCCCGAGGCCGCGCCCTGCACGCCCTCGGTCACCCCAAGGCCGCGCGGGAGGTGCTGCGGCAGGGGTGGGAGGAGTCGTACGCGCTCGGCGCCCGCTCCCTGCACGAGCGCGCCCACCGGGCGCTGCTGGCCACCGGTGCCCGTCCGCGCCGGCCCGTGTCGCGAGGGCTCGGCGCCCTCACCCGCAGCGAGGCGCAGGTGGCCCGGCTGGCCGCGGACGGGCGTTCCAACGCGTGGATCGCGGAAAGCCTGTTCGTCACCCAGCGGACCGTGGAGGTTCATCTGACCTCCGTGTACCGCAAGCTCGGCCTGGCCGGCAGGCGGCAGCTGCGCGACGCGCTGGAGCCGGCGGGCCCCCAGGGCGGAACCCGGCAGGTGTGATCCGACGGCTCGGGCCCGCGCTGATCTTTCACCTTCCCGCGGCGCCCGGCCGGGCTTTCGCCGTCCAGCCGCCCTTGCCGCCGCGCACGTTGCTGTGATCTGCTCGCCTCGAGCTTCCAGGCAGCAATGACCGAGCTTCAGGACTTCCCTTGCGTCAGCGATTCCGCGGACTCGGCACCCGTCGGGCCTCGGCGTTCCGGGCGCGGGTGCGACCAGCCCCCGCGCAGGGTCCGGCACTGTGCGTACCAGGGCCCCGGCGGTCCCGCGACACCGCCGGCACGCTGCGCCACGCTCACGGAGTCCCGTCCGGCCGCACGCGGGGCGGTGGCCGGCGGCCCGTGTCATTGAAGGAGAACCACGGCCTTGTTGCTGGAGAGCGAGTCCCAGCTGACGCAGGCGACGTCGGCACTGCGCCGCGCCGCGCAGGGAGAGGGCTGCCTCCTGGTCGTCCGGGGACCGCTCGGAGCCGGCCGGTCGACCTTCCTGGAGACGGTGGCGGCGCTCGCGGACGCTGAGGGTTTCCTGACGCTGCGGGCGCAGGCGGCCGCCGCCGAGGAGAAGTTCACGCTCGGGGTCGTGCGGCAGCTCGCGGACTCGGTCCTCCTGACCGCACCGGACGACGACAGCGGACGCTGGCTGCGGGATGCGGCGGCCGCGGCGGGCACCGCGGAACCGCACGTCGCCGGACCCGTCCCCCCGTGGTCCACGGTCGCCCCTCACCAGGCACCCCGCTGGCTGACCGCTCTCCTCGAGTCCATGGCGTCGGACCGGCCGGTCATGGTGATGGTGGACGACCTCCAGTGGTCGGACAGCGAGTCCCTGCTGGCGCTGCTGCCGTCCCTCACGCGGCGAAGACAGAACCGGATCATGTTCGTCCTGTCCGTCCTGCCCGGCGACGTACGCGGCACCCGCGATCAGGTCCGACAGCTGCTGGAGCCGGCGGACCGTGCCGTGGAGCTGACCCTGCTCAGCCGCAACGGTGTGCGCCGGCTGGTGGAGGAAGCCTGTGGCACACCGCCCCACGGCAGCTTCATCGACACCCTCCTGCAACGCTCCGGCGGCAATCCCCTGCTGGTGAAGGCCCTGGTGGACGAGGCCCAGTACCAGCGGCTCCAGCCCACCGAGGCCAACTGCGCGGCAGCGGCCACCTTCCGTCCGGAACGGGCCCGCCGGCGTCTCGCCGCCTTCCTGCGGTCGCAGCCGGACCACGTCCGGCGCGTCGCCTACGCGCTGACCGTGCTCGATGACGCCGCCGACCCCCAACTGGTGGCCCGCCTGGCGGAGATCGACGACGACCGGCGTGCGGAGGCCGTCGACGTCCTGCGCCTGACCGGACTCGTGGCACGGCACTCCGGCTTCCTCATCCCCGGGACGCTGCTGCGTGACCTGCTGGAGGAGAGCATGTCCGCTGCCGAGCGCACCGCCATGCGCAGCGTGGCGGCCGAAGTCCTGCACCGCACCGGTCATCCGGCCGAACTGGCCGCGGAACAGCTCATGTCGGTCATCACCCTGCACGGCCCGCAGGCCGTGGAGATCCTGCGGACCGCCGCGGACAGCGCGCTGCGCCGCGGCTCGCCCCGGGACGCCGCCCGCTACCTGCGGCGCGCGCTGCTCGACACCTCCCCCACCGGCCGCGATCGCGCCCGCCTGCTGATCGATTTGGCGACCGCCGAGCGCAGTTTCGCCTCCGCCGCCTCCCTGCGCCACGTCGCTGAGGCCGTACCGCTGCTGGAGTCGGTACGGGAACGCGCCGACGCCGTGACACGGCTGGGTCCTCTCCTGATGGACCCGGCCGCGTTCCGCATCGACTCCGTGCGGCGTGCGGTGGCCGAGGAACTGGGCCGGCCCGCTCCGGACGACTGGATCGAACGGGAACTCGCGCTGCGTCTGGAAGCCCGGGAGCACGTGCTGTCGGCGCAGGATCCCGCGCACGTGAAGCGCGCTCTGCATCGCTTCCGGGCACTGGGTCCCTCCCCCTCCCTGCGCACCACCGGGGAACGTGAACTGGTGACGTCCCTCATGCACATCGCGTTCGTCGCCAACGCCGCTTCCGCCGGGGAACTGTCGCTGCTGTGCACCCGGCTGCTGGAACACGAGTCGCCCGCCCCCGAGCACGTCCACAGCACCACGCCACTGGCCGTCAACATCCTCGCCGGCGCCGGCCGGACGGAAGGCGCCGCCGGCTGGCTGCGCGAGGCGCACCGGCTAGCCCAGCGCACGGGCGGTGAGGTGGAGCAGGCCGTCATCCGCGCGGAGCAGGCCCTGGTCGCCCTCGCCGACGGGCAACTCGCCTACGCCCGGCAGAAGGTGGTCCAGGCCGACGCCCTGGCCGGGCCCGACACCGGCGGACTGCCGACCGTCTGTGCCGCCGTCCTGGCCGTCGTGGCCCTCCACACCGAGGAGCCCCAGCTCGCGGAAGAGATCCTCACCCAGCACCGGCTGCACACCGAGAACCAGCATCTGGCGGCGCTGCTGCATCTGGCACGGGGCACGCTCGCGGCCGGACGCGGCGAAACCCGTACCGCGCTCGTCCACTTCCAGACCGCGGGCCGGCGTGCGGAACGCATCGGCTGGCACAACCCGGTCGCGGTCCCCTGGTCCTCCTGCGCCGCCCTGATGCATCACCGTCTCGGCGAGCACGAGGAGGCGGTGGCGGCGGCCCTCATGGAAGTCCAGCGCTCACGCGCCTGGGGCGCTCCCGTCCGGCTGGGTCGTGCGCTGGTGGCCCTCGGGAGGGTGTCCTCGGGACGAGAGGGCGTGGCGGTGCTGGAGGAAGCCGTCGAAGTGCTGGAGAACGGCACCAACCCACACGAGCTGTGCCAGGCGCTGTACGCCCTCGGCACCCACTCCCGAACGGACCGCAGACGGCGCTCCGCCGCACTCAAACGGGCACACGAGCTGGCGGTGGACCAGGGAGCCGACGCGCTGGCGGAGAAAATCATGCGGAAGAGGGACGAGCGCACAAGCCGGACTTCCCCGGCCACCGGCCGGCTCACCCCGTCCGAGCGGAAAGTGGCGCACCTGGCGGCCGCCGGTTTCAGCAATTCCGAGATATCAGCCCAGCTGGGAACGTCCTCTCGTATGGTCGAAAAACATCTGACCAACTCGTACCGAAAACTCGGAATCGCAGGCCGCCCTGATCTCGCCCAAGCACTTGAGGAACGCCGCGAAACGCCGTCCGCGTGACCCACGCCACTTCCGTCTTTCCCACTGCGCCGGTCCGGAAGTCGCCATTCCTCCCGAGGATTCGGGCAGCAAACGGGCAGCCATTGCAACCGAACGGTCACGCGGGCTCGACAATCCTCCGGACGATCCTGCCGACACGTGCGCCGCAGCGGCTGCGGAGAGGGTCCCCCGGGGCAGCCGAACCTTGATGCTCGGCGACGATTGTGCTGATCAGGCGGGTGGGAGTACGTCGGGGAGGCTCCCCGGGGACTGCGCCGCACCGCACCACCGAACCACCGAACCACAGTGTTTTCCGTCCACGCAAAAGTTTGCTTGACCGGCCTGTAGGTGGATTCCTAGGCTCTCCCGCAGTTGATCAGAGAATGGCTCGACGGGTCATCGACCGGGATCCGGCCGAGTTCGCATCACCTGTGATCAGATGCGCTCCCAGGTGGTGCGTGCATCCCCCACATCTGAACGCAGAAAGACGGTGCGTCGCAGTGACCACGCACGTAGTGAGTGCCCCCAAGAACAGAGACAGGACGTCCGTACCGCATCAAGCTGTCGCTCTCCGAAATACCCAGGAGTCCCGGGCTCTTGCGCTGAGCAACCGCCGCCTTTACACAGCCCACATAGATCCCGAAATGCACATCGTGGCCGCGGAGCCCGACTTCTCGCGTCAGTTCGGCCGCACCTCGGCCGACACCTGCGGCCGCAACCTGTACGAACTCCTGCATCCCTCCGCCCCCTCGGTGCTGAACCGCCACTTCGTCCGGCTCGCCGAAGGCCGCTCCCACCGCTTCGCCGAGCGCATGGTCGGCCTCGGCGACGCGGGCCGGGTCTTCTCCGGCGAACTGACCGGCATCGCCGTGCAGAACACCACCGGGATCCTGGCCGGCATCGTCGTGCAGGTACGACCCGACACGGAGGCGGACAGCACGGACGTCAAGGACGTGGCCGGCCACCCGCGGGAGCGGCTGCTCAGCAAACTCGACGCTCAGGTCCTGGAAGGGATCGCAGCGGGAGCGTCGACCGTGCAGCTCGCCGCCAGGCTCTACTTGAGCCGTCAGGGCGTCGACTACCACGTCGGTCTCATGCTGCGGAAGCTCAAGGCCCCCAACCGAGCCGCGCTGGTGGCCCGCGCTCATTCCATGGGCATGCTGACGGTGGGCCAGTGGCCGCCTCGCGTCCTGCCGGAGTTCATCAAGTAAGTTCCGCCGAGGGCCGGTAGGGCGTGTCCGCGGGCCGAGCCGGGCCGGTCCCCTGCGACGGCGCGGACCGGGCCGGACCGGGCCGGACGGGGCCTGGCTTTGGCCCGCACCGAACACATGTCGGCGGCCGTACCACCCCTACGGGTACGGCCGCCGGCATGTGTGCCCGGGGGCGATCGTCCACCGCCCCCGGTGCCGGCCGCCTGCTACTCAAGACCACGGCCGATGAGGTCGCACAGCTCGTCGTCGCTCGCGCCTTCCAGAGGGTCGTTGAGCGAGACACCGCCCGTGTCGGCGTCGTCCGGTCAGGCGCTGCTGGTGTCACCGTACGGCGTGCTGGCCGCGCTGTCCTTGGGGTTCGAGCACGCTTACGCGTCGGCCTGCACGGTGTGTGGCGGGAGCGGGCCCGGCCACCGTGACACGGGCGTGCGGAGGTGGTCGCGGCGATGGGGCTGGTCGATGCCGTGCACGCCACGGCGCGACGCGTTCCGGTCGACGGATCAAAGGGCCAAGGAGGCCTGAAATTCAGGGGAATTCCTCGAATCCGATCATGTTAATTTGAGATCATGACGGCCAACGTAGCTAAGGCGAAGACTCGCACGTTCACACAGAAGGCACGGCGGGCACAGATAGTCCAGGCGGCTATCGAGACTCTCGCCGAAAGCGGCTACGCGAAGGCGTCGTTCACCAGGATCTCGCAACAGGCGGAACTCAGCAGTACGGGGATGATCTCCTACCACTTCTCCGGAAAGCCGGAGCTGTTCGCGGAGGTGGCCGACACCATCATCGGCCAGGCGGGGGCATTCACGGCCGCCCGCATCGCCGACGAGCCGACCCATCGCGGCAGGCTGAGCGCGTACATCACGGCCTGCTTCGACTTCATCGCCCGGCACCCCCTTCAGGCGCGGGCGCTCATGGAGATCGTCCGCATGGTCCGGGACGGGCAGATCACCGGGCTGGACGATGTCAGGGACGGCGTCACGTCGGTGGACACGCTCGTCGAGCTGCTGGAACAGGGGCGTGCCGCGGGCGAGTTCGGCGCTTTCGACTGCCTCACCATGGCCCTGGCCGTACGCGGCGCCATGGACAACGTCCTGCGCCACCACATGTGCAGCCCGCCGGAGCAACTCCAGTACGCGACACAGGAGTTAATCGCGATGTTCGACCGTTGCACCCGGCCCACGTGAGCACCGGTCATCACGCCTCCCACACCCCGCTCCGGCCCTCACGGCCTCCCCCGCCGACCCTCCGCCCGAGTCACCCGAGTCGCCTGAGCAGCCCGAGCCGTCCGGCCCGCCCGAGCCGTCGGGAGCCGGGGAGAACCCCTCCGGAGAGGCTGTGGCGGATCTGGCGCGGGCTGACGGTCCTGTGGGGCGTGGGTCTGCTGTGCGACGCACCGCTGCGTCTGATTCCACCCAGGTGGTGCTGTACCGGACGCGCGAACGCGGGCCGGAACCGCGGGGCCCCGGCCCCGCGAGCGGCCTGGAACGTCGGCGGGTTCTCGTGCGCCCGAGCGGTGCCGCGGGTCAGGCGCTCGCGTGGCGGCGTACGGCTGTCCTGCGCGGAGCCGCATGGTGAACGACCCGGTCGGCGCCGTCCGACCGGTGATGGCGCAGCCACAGGGATGTCGCGGACAGCAGGCCGGTGAAGACGACCAGCAGGAGCAGGGGTACCCACATCTGCCGGCCCCCGGGATCCCGCCAGCCTCCCCAGGCGGCGGTCGCCGCCCAGAGGAGGGCACCCAGCGCGTAGAAGGTTCGGATCCGGCGCATCTGCCGCACGGCCCGCAGGAGCTTGGGGTGATCGTTCTTCGGTGCCATGCCGGCCCGTGTACCCCCGATCCCTCCTCCCGATCAGCCGGACGGGAACTTTCGACCGGAGCCGGACAGGGATGTGACCGGAGCCGGACGGGGACCTGTCGGAGCGGGCCGTGGACGAGCCGTGCCCCGCCCGGTCGTCGGAGCCGACCTGTCTCAGGCCGGCGCGTCCTTGGGGGCCGTCGTCCCGTAGGGCCCTTCCGTCGCCTTGTACCGCTGCATGGCGGTCAACCGGACGACGAAGTACGCGGCGGCAGCGGCGGCGGCGATGTGCAGCGCGTCGGCTGCCATGTACTTGGTCGGGTGCCAGGAGGCCGGTGGCGCGCCGCATGCGGAAGAACCGGACGACGAAGACGATCGCGCAGGGCAGGAGCACGACGCCCTGGTACCGCCCGGCCTGCTCGTACAGCGAGTGGGCGGCGTCCAGGTCGGACTGCGGGACCGCGACGAAGCCGTCGTCCGACGCCGTCAGTTCACGCAGTCGCACCCCGGCGAAGAGCGCGAACAGATCGCTCAGGAAGTCCGCGGAAGGACACGCGGCTGAGGCACGATACGCCGCCGCCAAGCATCCCGTCCATGACGATTTCGCAGGTGAGCGGCGTACGCGTGCCCGCCGCGCGGACCGCGTCACGTGGCCCGCGGGCCCGGCCCGGCACCGGGCGGCCGGCTCCGCCCGTCGGCGCGCCGGGCCGGCCGCGCGCCCCAGCCGGGTGGCCCGGTGCGCGGCCGGAGTCCTCAGGTGACCGGGCCCGCGGCCGGCGGCGCCGGGTCGTAGGCGTCCTCGTGTGCGATGTCCCGCAGGCGCAGCGCGGCCGTGAGCAGGTCCTGGTGGCTGGTGTAGAGGGCGTTGACGCCGAAGCGCAGCAGGTCGGGCGCGCGCATGTCGGCGATCACGCCGCGCTGGGCGAGGGCGACGGTCAGTCCGTGGGCGTGGGCGTGGCGCAGGGTGACCTGGCTGCCGCGGCGGCCGGGCTCGGCCGGTGTGACGGGGGTGAAGCCCGCAGGCGTCAGGAGTTCCTCCGCGCAGCGCAGGAAGAAGCCCGTCAGCGACAGGCTCTTGCCGCGGACCTGGGCCATGTCGACGCCGTCGAAGGCGGTGAGGGCCGCTTCCAGGGCGAGCAGGGACAGGATCGGCGGGGTGCCGATGCGGGCGCGCGCGATGCCCGGAGCCGGCGTGTAGTCCTGGCCCAGGCCGAACGGGTCGGCGTGACCGGTCCAGCCGGGCAGCGGCGTCTTGAGCGACGCGTGGTGACGGCGTGCCACGTACAGGAAGGCGGGGGCGCCGGGACCGCCGGAGAGGAACTTGTAGCCGCAGCCGACGGCCAGGTCCACGCCGAGGGTGTCGACGTCGAGGGGCAGCGCTCCGGCCGCGTGGCAGAGGTCCCACAGCGCGAGAGCGCCGGCCTCGTGCGCGGCCCGCGTCAGCTCCCGCATGTCGTACAGCTCGCCGGTGCGGAAGTCGACGGGCGAGTAGCTGACGACCGCGACCCGGTCGCCCTCGGTTGCGAGGAACTCCGGCAAGTCGGCCGGGGGGACTTGGCGGACTTCGAGACCCTGGCGGCGGGCGACCGCGTCCGCCAGGTAGCGGTCGGTCGGGAAGTGGCCGGGGTCGGTGACCAGCACGGGCCGCTCCGGGCGGAGCGCGACCGCGGCCTCCAGCGCCGTGAACAGCTGCACGCTGGTCGAGTCGCCCGCGACCGTCTGCCCCGGCGCGGCCCCGATGAGCGCGCCGATGGCGTCGCCGACCCGCAGGGGCGCCTCCCACCAGCCGTTGGCGTTCCAGGAGCCGATCAGGTCGGTGCCCCAGTGGCGCGTCACCACGTCGGACAGGACCGGCGGCACGGCGGCGGGCAGCGGGCCGAGCGAGTTGCCGTCGAGGTAGACGACGTCCGGCGGGAGCAGGAACCGCTCGCGGAGCGGGGCCAGGGGGTCGTCGGCGTCGAGCTGTGCGGCCCGCTCGCGCAGGGCGGTCGGTGCCGGGAGTGCGGTGGTCATCGGTGTGCGGCCTCCTCGGCCGTTCGGCCGGACCGCCCAGTGCCGGGAGCGGCCGACATCTCCCGCAGGGTCTCGGCGACCGCACGGGCGCCGGGTGCTCCCGGTTCGATGAGGGTGTAGTGGCCGGTGCCGGGCAGGACGACGGTCCTGAGGTCGTGGTGGACGGCCGCGTAGTCGCTGAACTGCGTGAGCGGTACCTCCTCGTCGACGGCCCCGTGCAGCAGCACCGTGGGCACCCCGGTCGTGCCGGCCTCGCGCAGCAGGGTCAGCGGGTCGACCTCGGGCAGCCGCCGGTCGAACGCGTCCTTTCCGCCCAGGAGTTGCAGGGCGGCGCCGTCGCTGAGGTCGTCCCGCCGGGTGGCGGCGAGGTCGGTGATCGGTGCGAGGGCGAGCACGCTCGTCGGCAGGGTGCGCGTGTGCCAGCGCGAGCCCGGGGGCAGCAGTCCGCGGGCGGCGCACCACAGGGCCAGGTGGCCGCCGGAGCAGTGGCCCGCCAGGACGTAGGGCCGTCCCTGCGGCAGGGTGTCCACGATCCGGGCGACGTCGTCGAAGGTCTCGGGGTAGCCGCCCGCGCCGCCGGAGCGGCGGAAGCCGGGGAGCAGGACGTCGAACCCCTGCTGGGAGAGGTAGGCCGCGAAGGGGGTCAGGTGCATCCGGTCGTAGCGCCAGTAGCCGCCGTGCAGCAGGATCACCAGCGGCGCGTCGGGGTCGTCGGACGGCCAGGCGTCGTAGGACTGGTGCGGGTGGTCCCCGTAGCGGCCGTGCGCCGGCGCCAGCACCGGCTTCAGGCTCAGGACCCGCTTCTCCTCCTCGGCCGCGAAGGCGGAGATGACCCTAGACGTCACCGCGCACCTCCCACAGTTCGGGGAAGACCGGGCGGGCGGCGCGCTTCTCCAGCCAGGCGAGCCCCGCGGAGCCCGCGCTGCCCGGCTTGGAGCCCATGGCGCGGCGCACCACCAGGACGTGCTCGAACCGCCAGCGGGTGACCAGTTCGGCGATGTCGGTGAGCAGTTCGCCCAGGGCGAGGTGGGGGTGGTGCTGCGGACCGGCGTAGATGTGCCGCCACATCTCGACCACCCCGGGGTCGGAGGTGTACGGGCTGGTGACATCGCGTTCGCGGACGCTTCGCGGCACGGGCAGGCCCTGCCGGTGCAGGAACGCCAGCACCTCGTCGTACAGGGACGGTTCGCGGCAGGTCTCCGCGAGCGCCTCGTGGACGGCCGGGTCGCCGCGGTGGGCGCGCAGCATCCCGGCGGACTTGTCACCGAGGAGGAACTCCATGTGCCGGTACATCGCCGACTGGAAGCCCGACGCCTGGCCGAACGCGGCCCGGAATCCGTTGAACTGGGCGGGGGTCAGCGCGGCGATGGGCGCCCAGGCTCCGTTGAGCGCGGTCAGCGCCCGGCGGCTGCGCACCAGCGCGTCCATCGCCGCGCCCAGGTCGTCCTTGGCGAAGGCCACGCGTGCCGTGCGCCACTCGTACACGATCAGCGTGAACCACAGTTCCATCACCTGGGTGGTGACGAGGAAGCCCATCTCGTCCGGGGCTTCGGTGAGCGGGTTCTGCAGCGAGTTGAGGACGGACGCGTGGACGTACGTGTCGTAGGGGCTCGCGCCCGGGAAGGGCCGGGTCAGGGAGTCGTCCGTCATCGGCTCGGCGAGCGCGGACGTGCTGTTGTTCATCGCAACTCCTAGGGGGGCGGCCGGCGTACGGCCGGGTAGACGAACGGCCGGCGAGCCGTTCGCCCGCGTGGGGGCAGGGTGCCGGGCCGTGGTGTCACACGCCGAGGTGGACACCGCCGGAGGCGTCTATCCACTGACCGGTCACCCAGCGGGCGTCGTCGCTCGCGACGAAGGAGACGACGTCGGCGATGTCCGCCGGGGCGCCGAGCCGGCTGAACACGGAGGCCTCGGAGTACCTGCGGCGGACCTCCGGGATGCTGAGGGTGGGGTTGATCTCCGTCTCGGTGTAGCCGGGCGCCACGGCGTTCACCGTGATGCCCCGCGGGCCCAGTTCCTGGGCCAGGGAGAGGGTGAGGTAGTCGAGGGCGGCCTTGGTCATGGTGTACGAGACGATCGCCGGGAAGGCGACGCGGGTCGCCACGGAGGAGATGTTCACGATCCTGCCGCCGTCGCGCAGCCGGTCCAGGCCGCGCTGGATGATGAAGAACGGCGCCTTGGTGTTGATCGCGAAGACCCGGTCGAAGTCGGCCTCGGTCACCTGGGCGAGGGGGCGCGGAACGGTGATGCCGGCGTTGTTGACGAGGATGTCCAGTCCGGCCGGCGCGTCCTGCCCGGCCAGGGCCTGGTCGAAGGCCGACCACAGGGTGTCGGCGTCGCCGGGCACTCCGAGTTCGGCATGGACGGGGAAGGCACGGCCACCGTCGGCCTCGATCTCCTTGACCGTCCGTTCGGCGGCGGCCGGGTCGTGGCCGTAGTGGACGGCGACCAGCGCGCCCTCACGGGCGAGACGGTGGCTGACGGCTCTGCCGATGCCCCGGCTGCCTCCGGTGACCAGGGCGGTCTTCCCCTCGTGGCGGGCGGTGGTGGTCAACGCGGTACTCCTTCGTTCGGTGGTGGGACGGCGGCGTCGCGGCCGGCGGTCAGGCGTCGAAGTCGAGGGTGACCTCGGGGGTGTTCGGTCGTGCCCGGCACACGAGCGTGTAGCCGGCGGCGCGGTCGCCCTCGTCCAGGGCGTACTGGCCCTGCGCTGTCACCCGGCCGGACAGGACTTTCGCGCGGCAGCTGCCGCACACCCCCTCGCGGCAGGCGTACGGCACGTCGGGGTGCGCCCGCAGCAGCGCGTCGAGGATCGCCGAGTCCTGGGGCAGGACGGTGGCGGCGCTGTGGCGGCCGTCGAGGAGGGCGGTGACGCGGGTCTCTCCCACGCCCGGGACCGGTTCGGCCGTGCGGACCGGTTCGGCGGTCCCCGGCGTCCCCGGCGGTGTCCCCGGCATCCCCGGCGTCCCCGACGGTGTCCCGGCCACCGTGAACAACTCCCAGCGGACCAGGGCCGGATCGGCGCCCCGGTCCGTCAGGGCCTGCCGTGCGGTGTCGACCAGGCCGGGCGGACCGCACAGGGCGAACGTGGTGTCAGGGCCGGGGCGGGCGTCCACCGCGGCGAGCAGACGGGGCAGGCTTTTGGCGTCGAGCCGCCCGCTGAACGGGCCGTCACCCTGGCCGCGGTCCTCACGGGTCAGGACGTACAGGACGGTGAACCGGTCGAGGAACGCGTCCTTGAGCTCGGCGAGTTCGTCGGCCAGCAGGGCGTCCGCGGCGGTGGGGACCGAGTGGACGAGGGAGACGCGGCAGGCCGGGTCCCGGCGCAGCGCGTGGGCGGCCATGGCGGCCAGCGGGGTGATGCCGGAGCCGCCCGCGAGGAGGACGTGGTGGGCGCCGGGCAGGTCCGGCAGGGCGAAGGCGCCCGTGGGCGGGGAGAGTTCGAGGCGGTCACCGGGCGCGAGGCGGCCGGTGGCGTGGGCGCCGAAGCCGTCGGGCCCGCCCCGTTTGATCACCAGGCGGAGCGCCTCGGGGTCGTGCGGCGGCGGGCAGACCGAATAGCTGCGGCGCAGTTCTCCGTCGGCGTGGTGATGCCGGACGACGACGTGCTGGCCGGGCCGGTGGGCGAAGACCTCGCGCAGGGCGGCGGGCACGTCCAGGGCGACGGCCACGGCGTCGTCGGTCAGGCGCCGCACCTCGGTGACCTCCAGGCGGTGCCAGCCGGTGCGCGGGCGTGTGCCGAGGTCCCGGTCGACGAGCACCTCACGGAGAGCGGTGGGCGGGGTGGCGGTGTTCACGGTCTGCCTCACAGCGCGGTCAGGTGGGGGAAGGGCTCGCGGCACACCGTGCACCACAGCACCGACTGGCAGCGGGACGGTCCGAAGGGGCTGTGCGGCCGGGTGGCCCGCGAACCGCAGTGCGGGCAGGGCACCCCGCCCAGTTCGACGGGGACCGGTCCCGCGGGGGCCGGGGACACGGGCGGGGCGATGCCGTTGGCGGCGAGCTTGCGGCGTCCGTCGGGGGTGATGCGGTCCGTCGTCCAGGGCGGGGACAGGACCTGCCGTACGCGGCCGTCGGGGTGACCGCACGCGGTCAGGACCTCCCGCACCGCCGAGGTGATCGCGGGCAGTGCGGGGCAGCCCAGATAGGTGGGGGTGATCTCCACCTCCAGGACGCCGTCGGCGCCCGGGGCGACCGAGCCCACCACACCGAGGTCACCGAGGCCGATCAGCGGCAGTTCCGGGTCCGGGATCGCCTCCACCCGCTCGCGCACCTCGTGGACGGGGCGGGGGGCCGTGGCCGGTGCCGGGCCGTTCACCAGGTGCCTCCGGGGAACTGCCGGTGCACCGACTGGAGTTCGGCGATCAGCGGGCCGAACTGCTCGGTGTGCAGGCCGGAACGGCCGCCCCTGGCCGTCCAGGAGGGCGTGGGCAGGGTGAGCCCCGCGTCGGTGACGACGTCGGTGACGCGCTGTTCCCACTCCGCGCGCAGGGATGCCGGTGAGGAAACCGTGCCGGAGACGACCAGCCGCCGCACCACGTCGTCCTCGTCGAAGAGTTCGCCGGTGTAGGGCCATACCCGCTCCAGGCCCCGCCGCATGCGGCGGGTGCTCTCCGGGGTGCCGCGTCCCAGCCGCCGGGTCCAGCGGTCCGCGTGCAGCCGGTGGAAGGCGACCTCCTTGGCGGCGCGGGCCCCGAAGGCGGCCAGTTCGGCGTCGGCGCAGCCCGCCAGCGCCTCGTAGTGGAGGACCGCGTAGTGCGTGTAGGCCAGTTGCCGGGCCACGGTCACCGCGAAGTCCTCGTTGGGCAGCTCGGTGAGCAGGGCGTTGGTGAACTGGCGGTCCGAGCGGGTGAAGGCGAGGTCGTCCTCGGTCCGGCCGGTCCCGTCGAGCTGTCCGCTGCGGGTGAGCAGGGCGCGGGCGTGACCGATCAGGTCCAGGGCGATGTTGGACAGCGCCAGGTCCTCCTCGATGGTCGGCGCGCGCGTGATCCACTGACACAGGCGCTGCCCGAGGACGAGGGCGTCGTCGCCGAGGCGCAGCAGATGCGCGGCGAGATCGGCATCGGCCCGGGTGCCGGCAGCGCAGGAGGAGCCGTCGGCCGTGGTCGCCTCCGGAGCCGCGCCGGACGCGGTCGCGTCCGCCAGGGTGTCACTCGGCGTGGTCACCATCGGGCCCTTTCTCGGTCAGCGGCGCGAAGTGCTCGGGATACCGGTACGGCTTGTGCCGGGCACCGGCGAAGTACGGGTCGCGCTCGTCCGGGGAGGCCGTGTGCACGGCGTCCGAGCGGACCACCCACAGCGACAGCGGATCGCCGCGGCGCGCGTACAGGTCACGGGCCAGCGCCAGCGCCGCGTCCGGGTCGGCCGCGCGCACCGACCCCGCGTGCTGGTGGGCCAGGCCCCGGCGGGCCCGCAGAAAGACCTCCCAGGACGCCGGTGCGCCCTCCCGGTCGCGGCTCATGCGTGCTCCTCCGTCCGCTGCGGGGCGGTCACGCCGGACCGCGCGCCGTCCGTGCCGCCGCTCTCCGTGCGCTCCCCGGCGGCCGCTCCGGCCGGCGGGGCGCCCGCGTCCGCACGGGCGGCGTACGCGGCGGCCGCCTCCCGCACCCAGGCGCCGTCGTCGTGCGCGGCCCGGCGGTGCGTGATCCGCTGCCGCGCCCAGTGCGTGTCGTCGCCCAGCGCCTCGCGGTAGGTGTCCCAGTCGACGGGGGTGAAGTCGTAGTGGCCGCGCTCCTCGTTCCAGCGGATCGCCGGGTCGGGCAGCGTCAGGCCGAGGCGTTCGGCCTGCGGGACGCAACTGTCGACGAAGCGCTGGCGCAGCTCGTCGTTGGTGTGGCGTTTGATGCCCCAGGCCATCGCGCGGCGGGAGACCGCGGCGCCCAGCGCGGCCGTCCGCGCGTCGGCGCCACCCGCCTCGGTGTCGGGCGGCCCGAACATCAGCGCCACGGCCGGCAGCCACCAGCGGTTCACCGCGTCCTGCGCCATCTCCCTCTGCTCCGGCGTCCCCTCGCACAGCGCGCGCATCAGGTCGTAGCCCTGCCGCACGTGGAAGGCCTCCTCCTGGCAGACGCGGCGCATCGCCCGGGCGTACGGTCCGTAGGAGGTGCGGCACAGGGGTGCCTGGTTGATGACGGCGGCGCCGTCCGTCAGCCACGCGATGGTCCCGGTGTCCGCCCAGGTGAGCGCGGGGTGGTTGAACGTGGCCGAGGCGCGCTGCTGGCCCCGGTGCAGGGCGTCCAGCAGGTCGGCGCGGTCCACGCCCAGCGTCTCGGCCGCCGAGTACAGGTACAGGCCGTGGCCGGCCTCGTCCTGGACCTTGGCGATGAGGACCGACTTGCGGTGCAGGGACGGGGCCCGGGTGAGCCAGGCGCCCTCCGGCTGCATGCCGATGATCTCGGAGTGGGCGTGCTGGGCGATCTGGCGGATCAGCATGCGGCGGTATCCGTCGGGCATCCAGTCACGCGGTTCGACCGTCTCGCCCTCGGCGATGAGCGCGTCGAAGTGCGCGAGCAACTCGTCCTGGTCCGCAGGCGCGGCAGTCTGGCCCGCGGGGGTGGCCGCCCGGTCCGCTGGCGCGGCTGCCCGGTTCGCTGGCGCGGCCACCTGCTGTGCGGGCGCGGCAGCGGTGGCGTGCGCGTTCACGCGGCACCGCCCGTACGCACGCCGTACGCCGCGCTGACGCGGCGCACCGGGCGCCTTCCCGCAGTCCGGACCGGTACCGGCTGCCTGGGCACTCGCATCACTCCTTCTCCCTCGTGCCGGAACACGTTGCCTCCATGCCGGAACACGTCTCTTCGCTGCGGTAAGAGGCCGGACACGGGCCCCCGCTATCCCTGCCGCAGGCCGTTCGGGCACGTGACAAAGCTCACGAGCCGGTCCGGGGAGTGCGACCGGCCGATGCCGCCTCTTGAGGGAGTGACAGTCGAGATCCACCCGGCGGCCGGCACGCCGAGACGGAAGGGGAAACCATGAGCGCCATCAGGGAGTTGCTGGTCGAACTCACCGGCACGATCGAGTACGCGGACCAGGTGGGCGACGACGTCGACCTCGCCGCCAGCGGCATCGACTCCGGGGACCTGGTGCGTCTCGTCCTGCTCGTCGAGCAGCGGCTCGGCGTGGAGATCACCGCGGAGGACATGGAGAAGCTGCACACGATCGCCGACTACGAGCGCTTCGTCGCCGAGCACTCGGTAGCCGGTGCCACCGGCGGTGCGTGATGTGGCTGACACAGCTGCTGGAGCGCAACCGCCAGTGCTTCCCCGACCGGACGGCGCTGGTGGACGAGCAACGCAGCGTCACCTGGGCCGAGTTCCACGACCGTACGGCCGAACTGGCGCGCGGGCTGGCCGAACTGGGCATCGCACGCGGTGACCGGGTCGCCGTGCTCTCCAAGGACCGCATCGAGGTCCTGGAGAGCTACTTCGCGCTCGCCCGGCTCGGCGCGCTGTTCGTGCCGCTGAACCACAGCCTGGCGGTGCCCGAGGTCACCGGCATCGTCGAACGCGTCGGGGCGGTGGCCGTCCTCGGCGAGTCGGAGCTGCTGGACCGGCACACCGAGCTGCCGCGGTCGGTGCGGATCCGGATGGCCTTCGACAAGCCCGCCTTCGAGGCGCTGGGCACCCTGGCCGCCGAGCGGGACCTGCCCGTCGTGGCCGACACCGACCCGATCGCCGTGCTGCACACCTCGGCGACCACCGGACAGGCCAAGGGCGTCACCGTCGACAGCGGATCGTTCCGGGCCATCGCCCTGGGCTGGCTGGTCATGGCGCGGCCCACCGACGACCTCGTCATGGTCAACTGCTGCCCGCTCTACCACGGCAGCATGGTCGTGTCCCTGACCTACATGGCGGCCGGCGCCACGGTGGTGCTGATGCCCGGCTTCACTCCGCAGCGGGCGCTCGCCGCGGTGGAACGGCACCGTGCCACCCACATCTGGATGGTGCCGCAGATGCTGCGCTTCATGCTGCAGGCCAAGGCGTCCCACAGCACCGACCTGTCCTCGCTGCGGGAGATCCTGTACGGCGCCGCTCCGATGCCGCTCGACGTGTACGCCGACGCCGTCCGGCGGCTCGGCTGCGGCTTCCGTCAGGTGTACGGCATGACCGAGGTCGGCGGCCCGTTCGTCACCCTCGGCCCCGACGAGCACCCCGCCCCCGGGGACGTCACCGCCCGCATCCCGTGCGGCAGGGTCGTCCCTGGCATGTCCGCCCGCGCGGTGGACGAGGGCGGCCGGGAACTGCCGCGCGGCGAGATCGGCGAGATCATCGTGCGCGGGCCGGGACTCATGCAGGGCTACTGGAACGACCCGGAGGCCACCCGCGAGATCACCCTCGACGGCTGGATCAGGACCGGCGACCTCGGCTTCGTGGACGAACAGGGCCGCATCAGCCTCGTGGACCGCACGAAGGACGTCATCATCCGCGCGGGCCAGAACGTCTACCCGTCGGAGATCGAGCGCGCGCTGATGACGCACCCGGCGGTGCGGGACACCGCGGTCGTCGGGATGCCCGACGAGGACTACGGCGAGGTTCCCCTGGCGTACGTCGTCCTGGAGCCGGACGCGGACGCGGGCCCGGCGGAGCTGCTGGCGCACGTCGGGGGACTGCTCGCGCCGTACAAGCGCCCGCGGCGCGTGGAGTTCATCGAGCAGGTGCCGCGCAATCCCGCAGGGAAGATCATCAAGAAGCTGCTGCGGGTGTGAGGGCGCGTGCGGGCGTCCGGGGCGGGGCGCTGTGACCGGCCGTCCCGCGAAGACCGGTCCGGCCGGGGTGGGTGGCGTTTCCGCACCTGCCCCGGCCGGCCGGGTTCCTGCTTCGGGTTCCGGCTGCGAGTTCCTGCTGTGGGTTCCTGCTTCTGCCGTGGCAGGTGACCGTCCGGCGCCGGCCGTGTCCGGTCCTCGCCCGGCGGCCGACGGTGAGGCGTCGTACCGACACGCCTCCCATGGAAGTCACGGGCGCTCAGACGTCCCGCTGGCCGGCCTCGGCCGGCCCGCCGATGGGAGCGCGCCCGACCTCGCGGCAGTCCGCGTGCCGGACATCGGCACGCTCGTCCGGCTGCGCCCGCTCCTGGCCGCCGCCGGACTCGGCCTGGGCGTCGCCTCCGTCTCGGAGCCGCGTCTGGCCCCCGCGGGGCCGTCCGAGGCGGCCGCGGCCGCCTCCATGCCGCCACGGCGCCGCCTGGAGTTCCTGGCCGGCCGGCAGGCCGCCCGCCGGGCCCTGCGCGCGGTGGGACTGGACTGCGGCGAGATTCCCCGCTCGGGACGGCTGCCGGTCTTTCCGCCCGGGCGGGCGGCATCGATCTCGCACAGCGCCGGAATCGCCGTCGCCGTGGCCCGCCCACCGGGCCGGGACGCACCACTCGGCTGCGACCTGGAGCTGCGGCCCCTCACCCACCGCGCCGCCCGCCTGGTGCTGCGCGAGGACGAGGAGCACCTGCTGGTCACCGGGTCCCGGCCGGCGGACGCGGCATGGTCGGTGACGGAACTGTTCTCGGCCAAGGAAGCCGCGTACAAGGCCCTGCACCGGCCCGGGACGGGTGGCCGTGCCGCCAGGTATTCGGCGACCCTGCGGGACCTGCGCGCGGACCCGTCCGGGGACGACCTGCGCATCGGCCTCCGCGCCAGACCGGCCTCCGCGGTACGGGTTCGGGTGGTGCCCCTGGGAACGGGCGTGCTCAGCTACGTCCTGGACCGGGCCGACGCCGGGACCTGACCACACGTTTCCGGCCCCCGGCGCTGTACGCCGGGGTCCA
>NZ_JBSFTY010000030.1:0-93834 GCF_053591515.1 Streptomyces sp. NPDC003011 | reverse complement strand
GCTCCCAGCGTGTCCAGCGGGCTCACCCGCTCCTCGACGTCCGCGACCCCAGCCCGCACCGACGCCCCGTCGGCGACGTCGAACACGGCCGTGCGGACGGCTCCGGGCGCGTCGGCGTCGAGAGCGGCGGCGGCCTCGGCGAGCCGGCCGCCGTCCCGTCCGTCGAGGACGACCCGGCAGCCCGCCTCGGCCGGCCCGCGGGCCGGCGCGGGCCCGATGCCCCGGCTGGAGCCGGTGACCAGGGCGGTCCGGCCGCCGCTGTCGAACAGCCGGTGACTCATCCTCGTACCCCTGGATCTCGTACCTCTAGATGATCAGAGAGAGGAGCAGGACCACGCCTCCGGCGACCACCGAGATGATCGTCTCCATGACGGACCAGGTCTTGATGGTCTGGCCGACGGTCAGGCCGAAGTACTCCTTCACCAGCCAGAACCCGGCGTCGTTGACATGGCTGAAGAACAGCGAGCCGGCGCCGATGGCGAGGACCAGCAGGGCCGTGTGCGTGGTCGACATGTCGGCCGCGAGCGGGGCGACCAGACCGGCCGCCGAGATCGTCGCCACCGTCGCCGAGCCGGTCGCCAGCCGGATCGCCACCGCGATCAGCCAGGCCAGCAGCAGCGCCGGGATCGACCAGTCCTTGGAGATGTCCAGGATCATCTGGCCGACGCCGGAGTCGATCAGCGTCTGCTTGAAGCCGCCGCCCGCGCCGACGATCAGCAGAATGCCGGCGATCGGCGCGAGGCCCTTCTCGACGAGCTGCGAGACCCGCTCCTTGGCGAACCCGGCGGGCCGCAGCAGCGTGAAGATGCCCACCAGCACGGCGGCGAGCAGGGCGATCAGCGGGGAGCCGATGACGTCGAAGGTCCGCTGCACGGTGTGCGTCGGATCGTCGACGACGATGTCGACCAGCGCCTTGGAGAGCATCAGGACGACCGGCAGGAGGATCGTGCCGAGCGTCGCGCCGAAGCCGGGAGTGCGCTCCAGCTCCTCGGAGGCGCGCTGCGCGGGGGCCTGGGGGGAACCCCCGGTCGAACTCAGCAGCCGGTCCGGCGCGGGGACGTCCACCCAGCGGGCCGCGTACCGTCCGAACAGCGGACCGGCGATGATCACCGTCGGGATGGCGACGAGCACGCCGAGCGCCAACGTGACCCCCAGGTTGGCCTGGACCGCGTCGATCGCGACCAGCGGGCCGGGGTGCGGCGGGACCAGGCCGTGCATCACGGACAGGCCCGCGAGCGCCGGGATGCCGATCCGCATCAGCGAGAAGTTGCCCCGCTTGGCGACCATCAGCACGACCGGGATCAGCAGCACCACGCCGACCTCGAAGAACAGCGGCAGCCCGATCACCGAGGCGATCAGCACCATCGCCCACGGCATCGTGCGGCCGCTGGCCTTCGCCAGGATCGTGTCGACGATCTGGTCCGCGCCGCCCGAGTCGGCGAGCATCTTGCCGAGGATCGCGCCGAGCGCGATCAGCACGCCGACGCCGGCGACCGTGGAGCCGAGTCCGGTGGTGAAGCTGGTGATCGCCTTGTCGAGCGGCGCCCCGGCGAACGCGCCGAGCGCCAGCGAGCCGATGGTGAGCGACAGGAAGGCGTGGAGCTTGAACTTGGTGATGAGCAGGACGATGACGGCGATGCCCGCCAGAACGGCGATACCCAGCTGAGCGTGGCCGGCCGAGGTGATCGGCTCGGGTGCGTCCGCTGCCAGCAGCTCGACGTTGAGTCTGGTCACGGGGGTTCCCTTGCAGGTACGGGGACGGGGGAGAGGTGTTACTGGGGCACGTCGGGAAGCGGCGCGTCGGAGGGGGACCCGTCCGAGGGAGACCCGTCCGAGGCAGACGGGCCGGGAAGGGCGTCCAGCGCCCTCGCCGCCCGCTCGGTGATCTCCTCCGGGCTGCCGGAGATGTCCACGACGACTCCGGCCTCGTCCGCGCCGAGCGGCTGGAGCGTGGCGAACTGCGAGTCCAGCAGCGCGGTCGGCATGAAGTGACCCCGCCGGTGCGCCATGCGGTCCTCGATCAGCGCCCGGTCACCCGCGAGGTGCACGAACACCACTCCGGGAGCCTCGGCCCTGAGCCGGTCGCGATACGACCGCTTCAGCGCCGAACAGCTGACGACTCCGCCGAGCCCGGCCCGCCCGTGCGCCCAGTCGCCGATGGCGTCGAGCCACGGCCACCGGTCCGCGTCGCCGAGCGGGGTGCCGGCCGACATCTTGGCGATGTTGGCCGGCGGGTGGAAGTCGTCACCCTCGGCATACGGGACGCCCAGCCGGGCGGCGAGCAGGGGACCGATCGTGGTCTTGCCCGTGCCGGCGACGCCCATCACCACGACGACGTGAGGGGTACGCATCACTGCCTCGCTGTCTTCCTCGACATCCGACGTCGACATCTGACGTCGGCCACACTGAAACGCATTAGGTACGACGAATTCAAGAGCCTGTGACGAATAAGTCTGACTTTTTATTCGTGTGACGTGCCCCGTACGCTGAGTGCATGAGCACATCGGGACGGGGGCTGCACGGCCACGTACTGGAGACCCTCGGTCCCGCCATCACCGCGGGTGAGTACCCGCCGGGCAGTGTCCTGCGCACCGACGAACTCGCCCAGCGTTTCGACGTCTCGCGCTCGGTGATGCGTGAGGCGGTCCGCGTCCTGGAGTCGATGCACCTGGTCGAGTCCCGCCGCCGGGTGGGCGTGACGGTGCGTCCCACGAACGAGTGGAACGTCTACGATCCCCAGGTCATCCGCTGGCGCCTGGCCGGCGCCGACCGGGCCCGCCAGCTGCGCTCCCTCACCGTGCTGCGCTCGGCGATCGAACCGGCCGCCGCGGCCCTGGCCGCCCAGCACGCCACCGCCGACCAGTGCGCCGAACTCACCGAGTGCGCCCTGGGTATGGTGGCCCACTCACGCGGCCACCAGCTGGAGGGCTACCTCGTCCACGACATCGCCTTCCACCGGGTGATCCTCAACGCCTCCGGCAACGAGATGTTCGCCCGCCTCGGTGACGTGGTCGCCGAGGTCCTCGCGGGCCGTACCCACCACGAGGTCATGTTCGCGGACCCCGACCCGGCCGCCGTCACCCTGCACGTCCAGGTCGCCGAGGCGGTCCGCGCGGGCGACGGGACACGCGCCGAGGAACTGACCCGCGAGATCACGGTGGGCGCGCTCCAGGAGCTGGACATCCTGGTCCCGTGAGGCCTGCCGGGATCAGCCGGGGAACTCCCCGTCCACGTACACCCACGCCCCGTCCACCCGCTCGAACCGGCTCCGCTCGTGCAGCGACCCGCCCCGGTACGAGGCCCGGAAGGTCACCGTCCCCGTGGTGTGGAACGCCGACCCGTCCCGCGTGGCGAGGATCTCCAGCCCGGTCCACCGCGTCCCGGCGTCGAGGCCGACCCGCTCCGGCCGCGTCCGGGGATGCCAGGTCCGCAGCAGATAGGCCGCGTCCGCCTTCACGAAGGCGCTGTAGCGGGACCGCATGAGCGCCTCGGCGGTGGGGGCGGCGGCACCGCCCGAGTGATAGCGGCCGCAGCAGGCGTCGTACGGCTCGGGAAGCCCGCAGGGACAGGGGCCGGCGGGACGTGCGGGACGGGCGCTGCGTCGGGACATGCGCACCATTGTGCCGGGGCGGCGACGGACGCTTCCCGCCCGGCCTCCGTCACCGAGCGCGCGGCCGTCGCGCCGCGCGGGCCCTACGCGGAACCCGCGTTGGTCGGCGGATGGGTGGGCCGCGCCGGGATCCGCGCGTCCGCCTCCGGCAGTGGCGGGAGCGCCGTCCCGTACACCCACGCCTCGAACACGTCGTCCAGCGGCTCGGCGGCGAACCGGCCCGCGTGCGCGGTGAACGTCGTCGTGCTCACCGCCCCGCCCCGGTGCTGCGTCGCCCAGCCGCGCAGCATGCGGAAGAACGCCTCGTCGCCCATCGCGCACCGCACCGCGTGCAGGGTCAGCCCGCCGCGCTCGTAGAGCCGGTCGTCGAACATCGACTTGCGGCCCGGATCGGCCAGTTGGAGATCCTGGGGGAGTGCGGACAGCAACCGGTGGGCCGCCGCCGCGAGTTGCCGGGCGCTGCGGCCTCCCGACCGTTCCGACCACAGCCATTCCGCGTACTTCGCGAACCCCTCGTTCAGCCAGATGTGCCGCCAGTCGGCGATGGACACGCTGTTGCCGAACCACTGGTGCGCCAGCTCGTGCGCCACCAGCCGCTCCGAACCCCGCGCCCCGTCCACGTGGTTGGCGCCGAACAGCGACAACCCCTGTGCCTCCACGGGGACATCGAGCTCCTCCTCGGTGACCACCACCGCGTACTCGTCGAACGGGTACGGGCCGAACAACTCCTGGAACAGGTCCATCATCTGGGGCTGCCGGGCGAAGTCCCGGGAGAACCCGGGGAGCAGGTGCGCCGGGATGTGCCCGTGCTGCGGCACCCCGCCCGGCCCCGGGTCGCCCAGCAGCACCGTCTGGTACTTGCCGATCGACAGCCCGACCAGATAGCTGGACGTGGGCGCCGCCTGCTCGTACACCCACGTGGTCGTCGACGCCTTCGTCGTCCGGGTCAGCAGCCGCCCGCCCGCCACCACCGCGTACGCGGACGGCGTGGTGACGGAGATCTGGTACGACGCCTTGTCGGCGGGCCGGTCGTTGCACGGGTACCAGGACGGCGCTCCGACCGGCTGGCTCGCCACCAGCGCCCCGTCCTCCAGCTCCTCCCAGCCGAGCCCGCCCCAGGGGCTGGCGACCGGCTTGGGATTGCCGGACCAGTGCACCTCCACGGTGAACGTGGCCCCGGCCCGCACCGGCTTGGCCGGGCGCAGGCGCAGCTTGCCGCCCCGGTGCGTGTAGTGCGCCGGCCGGCCGTCCACCCGGACCCGGCCGATCCTGAAGTCGGCCAGGTTGAGCTGGAACTCGGCGAGCGGCGACCGTCCCGCGATGGCGTTGATCCGGGCCGTTCCCGACAGCCGGTTGGGACCCGGGCGGTAGTCCAGCGCGAGTTCGTAGCGGTGCACCCGGTACCGGGGATCGCCGTTGGCCGGAAAGTACGGGTCCGGTCCCACTGCCTGCTGAACGGTCACTGCTGCGTCTGCTCCCTGCGCTGTGCTCGGACGTCGTGCCGGTGCGCCGTCCCCGGACCCCGGCCGGGCCGCGCTCAGGAACGCCATGACTCGATCGGGTTGCCCAGCCAGCGGGTGTCGTCGGGAACGGACTCCGCGGCCATCACCAGCGACGCCGGACCCAGGGTCGTACGGGCGCCGATCGTGCTGCCGGGCAGGACGATTCCGCCAGGACCCAGCGTCGCGCCCTCACGGAGGACCACAGTATCCGTCCGCAAGATCCGGTCGTGGAAGAGGTGGGTCTGCAGCACACTGCCGCGGTTCACCGTCGCCCCGTCCCCGACGGTCACCAGGTCGGTCTCGGGCAGCCAGTGGCTCTCCACCCACACGCCCCGGCCGATCCGCGCCCCGAGGCCGCGCAGCCACGCGGTCAGCACCGGCGTACCCGGCACGGACCCGGCCAGCCACGGCACCGCCAGCACCTCCACGAACGTGTCCGCCAGCTCGTTGCGCCACACGAACCCGCTCCACAGCGGATGCTCCCCGGCGCGGTGCCGCCCCACCAGCGCCCACTTCGCCAGCACGGACACCAGACCCGCCACGAGCCCCGCCCCGAGCAGCACCAGCCCCGACAGCAGCGGCGCCCACGCGCCCAGCGCGCACAGCGCGGCCACCGTCAGCACGGCCAGCCCCGCCGAGCAGAACACCGGCACCATCCGGCACAGCTCCACCAGCCCGCGCGCCCACAGCAGCCGGGCCGGCGGGTCGTACGTCCGGCTCTGGTCACCGCCGGCCGCCGCGCGCGGCAGCCTCATCGGCGGCAGCCCCAGATACGAGCTGCCCTTCTTCGCGTTCTTCGGCGTCGCCGACCCCACCCCGACCAGCCCGCCGTCCGGCACACTGCGCCCCGGCGCGGTCATCCCCGAGTTCCCGAGGAACGCCCGCCGCCCGATCTCGGCCCGCCCGATCCGCATCCAGCCGCCCCCCAGCTCGTACGGCGCGGTCAGCGTGTCGTCGGCCAGGAACGCGCCCTCGCCGACCGTCGTCAGGCTGGGCAGCGCGAGGACGGTCGACACCTCGGCGCCCTTGCCGATCCGCATCCCCAGCAGCCGCAGCCACACGGGCGTGACCAGCCCGGCGTACAGCGGGAACAGCGTCTCCCGCGAGCGGTCCATCAACTGCGTGACCGTCCACGCCTGCCAGCCGATCCGGCTGTGCGTGGGATGCGTGCCCTCCCGCAGCCCCAGGCTCAGCAGCCGTACGGCGACCAGGAGCAGCAGCGCGTACGCCAGCCCGAAGGCGAGCGTCGCCGGAACGAGGCCGAGCGCGACACCGCTCACGGTCACGTCCGGAGTGAGGAACCAGTGGCCCACCAGGAGCGCGGCGGCGCCCGCCGGCACCGGCAGGGCGCCGAGCGCGAAGCCCGCCATGCCGTACACCGCACGCCAGTACGCGGCCCGCACCGGACGTTCCTTCGGCCAGTTCCGCTTGGCCTTGCCGAGCTTGACCGCGGGAGCGCCCGCCCACCGCTGCCCGGTCGGCACCTGACCGGTGACCGCCGAACCCGGCGCCACCTCGGCCCGCTTGCCGACCCGGGCCCCCGGGAAGAGGAGGCTGCGGGTGCCGACGACGGCGTGCGCGCCCACCCTGACCGGCCCGATCTCCAGCCGGTCGCCGTCCAGCCACCAGCCGGACAGGTCCACCTCGGACTCCACGGCCGCGCCCCGCCCCAGCCTGAGCAGGCCGGTGACCGGCGGCAGCGAGTGCAGGTCCACGTCCGGCCCGACCTTGGCGCCCAGCGCCCGCGCGTACCGCTCCAGCCACGACCCGGTCAGCGAGGTCGCCCCGCTGACCTCGGCCAGCCGCTCCGCGGTCCACAGCCGCAGATGCACACTGCCGCCGCGCGGGTGGCGCCCCGCCCGCACGCCCCTGAGCAGCAGCCGCGCCCCGCCCGCCCCGATCGCGAGGCGCCCCGGCGGGCTGAAGAAGAGCAGCGCCCCGCCGGCGACCAGCCACCAGGGAGCGGTCGGCAGCCAGGAGTGGACGGGCAGCAGGTTCCCGAGCGCGGTCAGCGCGACGGTCCAGCGCAGCCCGAGCACGGTGAACAGGGGGAGCAGCAGGAGCAGCTGGATCACCTGGGCGCGCACCGGCACCGGGGCGACGGTGCGCCGGGCGCCGTCGTCCTGCGCGGACTTCTCCAGGTGCCGGGCCAGCTTGCGCAGCACGGGCTGCTGGTAGATGTCGAGGACGGCGGCGCTCGGGTAGCGGGTGCGCAGCCGGGTGGTCAGCCGGGCGGCGGCGAGGCTGCCGCCGCCGATGGCGAAGAAGTCGTCCCGCGCGCTCGACACCGCAATGCCGAGCACCTCGCCCCACTGCTCGGCGAGCCACGCCTCGGTGCCGTAGAGCCGCTCGACGGGACCGGTGTGCTCCAGCTCCTTCAGCGGCCAGGGCAGGGCGTCGCGGTCGACCTTGCCGCTGGTCCGGGTCGGCAGCTCGGCGACCGGCGCGAGCAGCGGCACCAGGGCCGCGGGCAGCTCGGCGCGCAGCTTCTCCACGGCCGCCGCGTGGTCCCAGCCGTCCTGGACGACGACATAGCCGACGAGCAGCTGGTTGCCGCCGCGGGCGGTCCGCACGGCGGCGGCGGCACCGGCCACCCCGGGCAGCGCCTGAAGCGCCGTGTCCACCTCGCCGAGCTCGATGCGCCGCCCGCCGAGCTTGATCTGCTCGTCGGCCCGCCCGAGGAACACCAGGCCCTCGGGCTCCGCCCTGACGAGGTCACCGCTCCGGTACGCCCGCTCCCAGCCGAGGGACTCCAGCGGCGCGTACTTCTCCGCGTCCTTCCCGGCGTCGAGATACCGGGCGAGCCCGACCCCGCCGATCACCAGCTGGCCGCCGCAGCCCATCGGCACCGGCTCCCCGGCCTCGTCCACGACGGCCAGTTCCCAGCCGGCCAGCGGCAGCCCGATCCGGATCGGCTCCGCGCCGCTCATCAGCGACGCGCAGGCCACGACGGTCGCCTCGGTGGGCCCGTAGGTGTTCCACACCTCGCGCCCCTCCGTCACCAGCCGCTGCGCCAGCTCGGGCGGACAGGCCTCCCCGCCGAAGATCAGCAGCCGTACGTCGTTGAGGGTCTCGGGCTCCCACAGCGCGGCCAGCGTCGGCACCGTCGACACCACGGTGATCTCCTGCTCGACCAGCCAGGGCCCGAGATCGGCGCCGCTCCTGACCTGCGCCCGCGGCACCGGCACCAGGCAGGCCCCGTAGCGCCAGGCCAGCCACATCTCCTCGCAGGACGCGTCGAAGGCGACCGACAGCCCCGCCATCACCCGGTCCCCGGGCCCGATCGGGTCCTCGGTGAGGAACAGCGCGGCCTCGGCGTCCACGAAGGCGGCGGCACTGCGGTGGCTGACGGCCACGCCCTTGGGCTTCCCGGTGGAGCCGGAGGTGAAGATGACCCAGGCGTCGTGCTCCGTCCCGGGCCGGCCGGCCGGGACGTCGCCCGTGGAGACCACGGCGATCTCGTGCCCGCCCCCGACGACGGCCCGCACGTCCGCCTCCCCGAACACCAGCTCGGCCCGCTCGTCCGGGTCCTCGGCGTCCACGGGCACATAGGCGGCACCGGCGGCCAGCACGGCGAGGACGGCGACGTACAGCTCGTTGGTGCCGGACGGCACCCGCACCCCCACCCGGTCACCCCGTCCGACCCCGGCCCCGGCGAGCCGCTGCCGCAGGCTCTCCACCTCGGCGGCCAGCTGCCGGTAGGTGAGCCGCGTGGTGCCGTCGTCCAGGGCGAGCTCGTCCGGGTACGACCGCACGGACGCGTCGAACACGTCCACCAGCGTGCGCGGGGAGGCCGCGGGTCCCCCGGAGAAGCGGGCGGTGTCCCCGAACCGTGCGCGGAGTTCCTGGTCGAGCAGGCCGAGAGCACTGCTCTCGTGTATGGCTGCCATCGGATCCTCGCGTGTCGATCCCGGAAGCCTCCGGGGCGCTGGCGGGGGCCCGCAGGTCTGCCTGGGGTTGTCCTGCTCCAGCTCCGTTCCGTAACAAGCCGGAAATTTTAGTACGACGCTGGGCTCGGGCCGTTCCGCCGGCCACTTGGGACGGCCTTTCAGGGCGTGCGCGGCCGACGCCGAACGGCGGTGACCTGGTGATCTTCGAGCCGGGGAGAGATGCCCCACACAACGAGCGAGGGCCGTGACCCGCAGGTCACGACCCTCGCTCATCTCGCGTGTCCGAGGGGGGACTTGAACCCCCACGCCCGTTAAAGGGCACTAGCACCTCAAGCTAGCGCGTCTGCCATTCCGCCACCCGGACAAGGTGTCTGTCGTGCGGGGTTTCCCTCGCGGCGACGGAGGAAACATTACCAGGCTTTCGACAGGGCCCGATCACCCCCGCCCCCGCGTGAACGGGCCGTGACGGGCCGGGACCGGCCTTGGGGCGCGACCGGTGGGAGAGGGAGGATGAGGGGGACCACCAGCAGCGACAGCGCGGGAGGAAGCACGTGAGCGAGACGGACACGGCCAGGGGCGTCACCGGCGAGGACGAGGTCGTGGACCTCTGCCGCGAGCTGATCCAGATCGACAGCAGCAACTACGGCGACCATTCGGGACCGGGGGAGCGCAAGGCGGCCGAGTACATCGCCGAGAAGCTCGCCGAGGTGGGGCTCGAACCGCAGATCTTCGAATCGCACCAGGGGCGCGCCTCCACGGTGGCCCGCATCGAGGGCGAGGACCCGTCCCGGCCCGCGCTGCTCATCCACGGCCACACCGACGTCGTACCGGCCAACGCCGCCGACTGGACCCACCACCCCTTCTCCGGCGAGATCGCGGACGGCTGTGTGTGGGGGCGCGGCGCGGTCGACATGAAGGACATGGACGCGATGACGCTGGCGGTCGTCCGCGACCGGCTGCGCAGCGGGCGCAAGCCCCCGCGCGACATCGTCCTCGCGTTCCTCGCCGACGAGGAGGCGGGCGGCACGTACGGCGCCCGGTACCTCGTCGACAAGCACCCCGGTCTCTTCGAGGGCGTCACCGAGGCGATCGGCGAGGTCGGCGGGTTCTCCTTCACCGTCAACGAGAACCTGCGGCTCTATCTCGTGGAGACCGCCCAGAAGGGCATGCACTGGATGCGGCTCACCGTGGACGGCACGGCCGGCCACGGCTCGATGACCAACAAGGACAACGCCATCACCGAGCTGTGCGAGGCCGTCGGCCGGCTCGGCCGGCACAAGTGGCCGGTCCGGGTCACCAAGACCGTGCGGTCCTTCCTCGACGAGCTCTCGGACGCGCTCGGCACCGAGCTCGACCCGGAGAACATGGACGAGGCCCTCGCCAAGCTCGGCGGTATCGCCAAGATGGTCGGCGCCACCCTCCAGAACTCGGCCGCGCCCACCATGCTCGGCGCCGGCTACAAGGTCAACGTCATCCCCGGCCAGGCCACCGCGCACGTCGACGGGCGCTTCCTGCCCGGCTACGAGGAGGAGTTCCTCGCCGACCTCGACCGCATCCTCGGCCCCCGGGTGAAGCGCGAGGACGTGCACGGCGACAAGGCGCTGGAGACGGACTTCGACGGCAAGCTCGTCGACGCCATGCAGAGCGCGCTGAGCGCCGAGGACCCGATCGCCCGCGCCGTGCCGTACATGCTCTCCGGCGGCACCGACGCCAAGTCCTTCGACGACCTCGGCATCCGCTGCTTCGGCTTCGCGCCGCTGCGGCTGCCGCCGGAGCTGGACTTCGCCGGCATGTTCCACGGCGTCGACGAGCGGGTCCCGGTGGAGGGGCTCCAGTTCGGCGTGCGAGTGCTCGACCGGTTCATCGACGCGTCCTGAATTCGCCCACGGAACGACTTCACAATTCGAGCGGCTGTGCGGAATGGACTGAGAAGAGTGAATGCGACCATAAGCTCGTAGCTCCATCACTCCCTCCTCGTTACTGATGATGTGATCCGCTGCTTGGGGTCGCATTGCCAACGAGGAGGAATAATGATCAAGAAGATCGTCGCCGCTGCTGCTGCCACTGGTGGTCTGGTTCTCGCGAGTGCGGGCATGGCCGTCGCCGATGCGGGTGCTCAGGGTGCTGCCGTGCACTCCCCGGGCGTCCTGTCCGGCAACGTGATCCAGGTTCCCGTGCACATCCCGGTGAACGTCTGCGGCAACACGGTCTCCGTGATCGGGCTGCTGAACCCCGCCTTCGGCAACACCTGCGTCAACAAGTGACGTTGTGCCTCGCCCCGTAGGGGCTGAGCCCGTCGGCCCCGGAGCGCGCGCCATGCGCTCCGGGGCCGACGAGCCTGTTCGGAACGAGCCTTTTCGTGGCGGTTCTTTTCGCAACGGTTCTTTTCGAACGTCGGGAATTCGGAGCAAGGTCGAAGGCAGGGATTCAGCAATGCGACAGGTCACCCGCAAGGGCCTGATGACCGTGGCCGCCGCGACCGGTGTGATCGCCGCCACCGGCGGTGCCGCGCACGCCGGCTCGGGCGCGATCGGATCGAGCGCCGGCTCACCCGGCGTGCTGTCGGGCAACACGGTCCAGGCGCCGGTGCACGCACCGGTGAACGTGTGCGGCAACACGGTCGACGTCGTCGGGGTGCTCAACCCGGCGATGGGCAACACGTGCGTCAACACCGGTGTCAGGTCCGGTGGCGGCTCGTCCGGCGGACACGGCGACTCCGGCGGGTACGGCGGCCAGGACGGCTCCGGCGGCCAGGGCGCCTCCGGGGGGTCGCACGCCGGCGGCCACACCGGCGGCTCGCCGGGGGTCGGCTCCGGCAACCACGTCGAGGTGCCGGTCGACGCACCGGTCAACGTGTGCGGCAACAGCGTCGACATCATCGGGGTCGGCAACCCCTCCACCGCCGGCGACTGCGCCAACGGGGGCGGTCACGGCGGCGGTCACCCGGGCACGCCGCCGGGCGGCGGCGACGGAACCACCCCGCCCGGCTCCGAGCGGCCGGGCGGCCAGGAACACCCCGGCCGGCCGGGCGACCCGGTGGAGCCCAGCCGCCCCGGTGCCGTGCCCGCCGCGGGCGACCGGGCGCCGGGCGGTTCCGCCCACGCCGACCAGCTCGGAGCACGGGCCCTCGGCCGGTCCGGGGGTGCCGCACAGCTCGCGCACACCGGCAGCGACCTGCCGATGGGCCTCGCCCTCCCCCTGGGCGCGGGGACCCTGCTGGCGGGCGCCGTGCTCTACCGCAGGGCACGCGCGGCGGCGTAGAACCGCACAAGCCGCGCACAGCGGCTGAAGTACCGCGAACGTCACCGACCGCGCACGCGGCGCAGCGGGCCCCGCCTCGGTGGGGCCCGCCCGGTTCCATGGCCTCGGCTCACCAGGTGGCGCGAACCTGGCGGATGATCCGGCGTCGCAGCCGCACCCTGCGGCTGCCGTCACGCAGCAGGCTCAGGCGGTCCAACTCCCAGTGGCCGTACTCGGCATGGTCCGTCAGGAGACGGGTGGCGTCCTTGCGGGAGACCCCGCGCGGTACGTACACGTCGACAAATTCGTATTCCGGCATCGCATCTATTGTGCGGGCAGAGGCCCGGTACGGATAGCGTCTGCAGTATGTCTGATGCTGCGCAGCCCACCGCTGCCGAGGTACGAGCCGCCGCCGAGGCGGTCAAGACCGCGCTCGACCGCCACCTGGCCGCGGTCGAACGCAGGTCCGGGGAGGACGACCCGGCCGTCTACGAGGCGTTCAACGAGCTGGCCGCGGCCGCCGAGACGTACGACGAGCTGCTCTACGACCGATACGACGAGGTCACGCCCTTCGAGATCCCCGGAGCCGACGACTCGCTCCCGCCCTACCGGGGCCCCGAGGAGCCGAACGCCCTCAGTGTGCTGATCCGCCGCGACTACGCGGTGGTGGAACCGCAGCGGCTGCTGGCGCAGGCCCACCGGATCGAGGCGGCGGACGAGGAGGCCGGCACCGGCGCGGAGGCGTCCGGCACGGTCCATGGCGCCCTGGGCCTCCTGTTCGGCGAGTTCGAACCGGACGAGATCGCCTCCCGGCACAAGGAGTTCGGCCTGGAGGAGGGCGACTCCACGCTCTGGGTGACGGCCGCCGACGAACCGGCCGAACCCGGCGAATGGCTGGAGGCCCCGTTCGAGCACGCCGACGCGCAGCGGGTGGTCTGCCGCTTCGACGTCAGCGCCGTCTTCGACGAGGAGATCGACGACGACGCCGACGACGTCGTGGACGACCTCGACACCGAGCTGGACGAGGACGAGGACCTGGAGCCCCTGGACGCGGAGCGCTGAACGCCCGCGGGGGCCGCGGCGGCGTCTGAGACAACGGCGGCGGCCACGGAGGCGAGAACACCTCCGGGGCCGCCGCCGTCATGCTGCGGCGGGCGCCGTCAGCCGGTCACCGGCACCTGCGGAGCCAGCAGCACGGGCAGGCGCGTCGTACGCGGCTTCGCCGACACCTCGGCCACGGCCCGGGGCAGCGCCTGCTCAGCGCCGTGCACCACGGACAGATGCCGCCCCGCCCGCCCGAACGCGGTGTAGACCCACGGCCGGCTCAGGGCCTGCGCCGCGTCACCGGGCAGCACCACGACCACCGCGGGCCACCGCCCGCCCACCGCCTGGTGCGCGGTCAGCGCCCACCCGTGCCGCACGGACTGCTCCACCCGCTCCTTCGGTACGACGACGGCCTCGCCCGCGCACGACAGATGCAGTCCGTCGGCGTCGGCCGTGACCACGCGGCCCGGCAGCGTACGGCCCGGCGCGGGGGAGTAGGCGATCCGGTCACCGGGGTCGAAGCCGCCGAAACGGCCGGGCCCGGGGTTGAGCCGTTCCTTGAGGGCCGCGTTCAGGACACGGGTGCCGGCCGCGCCGCCGTGGCCCGGCGTGATCACCTGGGTCTCCTCGGGCGGGACGCCGATGGCCCGCGGCACCGAGTCCGCGACGAGCTGCACGGTCCGGTGCACCGCCTCGCCCGCGTCCCGCACCGGCACGATCACGACCTCCTTGCCCGGCGCCTCGACCTGGTTCAGCTCACCCACGCCGACGCCGGACACCAGCTCGCCCAGCGGCCCGGGATCCGGCCGCCGCGAGGCGACCTGCGGGCACACCCGCGCGGCCAGCAGATCCGCGAACACCCGCCCCGGGCCGACGGACCACAGCACCGCCGGATCCCCGGCCAGCACCAGCCGGGCTCCGTCCGGCAGGGACTCCGTCAGCAGGGCGGCCGTCTCCACGTCCAGCTGGGGCGCGTCCAGGACGACGAGCAGGTCGAGGTCGAGCGTGCCCTCGGCGTCCCGGCCCGGCCCCTCGGCACCGGCCAGCAGCCCGGCGACGGTGGCGACACCGCGGGAGCCGCCGCCCCGGCCGCCGGACGGCTCCTGCCGCTCCTCGGCCTCCCCGGTCAGGGCCGCGAAGCGATCGCGCCCGTCCGGGGCGTGGGCGGCGGCCCAGGCACGCAGCCCCAGGCCCCCGGCCGCGCGGAGCAGTTCGGCGGGCTCGGCCAGTGAGGCCTCCCCGCCGGTGTGCAGCACAAGACCGTGACGGGCGACCGCGCGGATCAGCTCGGCGGCGGATCCCCCGGCCGACTCCGCGGCCCGCTCCCACTCCGCCCCCGAACCGTCATCCTTCGGCGCGGAGTTGATCAGCCGGGCCAGACCGTCGGCGAGGCTCTCCTCCGCGAGGGCGTACCGCTCCAGCCCGACCAGGACACGGACCGGCCGTTCCTCGTCCCCCTCCGGTTCCGGCGCGGCCGGGTCGAGCACGTCCTGGAAGACCAGGGCCTCACCCTCGGCGAGGGCGTCCTGCACGGCCGCGTCCGGATCCGGCACGCCGCGCTGGGCCAGAGCCGCGGTGAGCGCGGACATCTCCAGGGCGGTGTGCCCGGCGAGCGCGGCCTGCTCCAGCAGCCAGACGGTGACCGCCCGGCCGCGCCGCTCGTCGTCCGGGCCGCTCCCCGCGCCCAGCAGCGCCCGCGCGAACCCGTCGGCCTGCTCGGGACGGACACCGCCGATCCGCAACAACTGCCAGGGATCCGCCCGCAGCCGCTCAGCGGCCCCCTCACCGAGGACCGCGGCGGCCTGCGCCGCGAGAGAGTCCGGCGCACCCCCCTCGACCAGCACACCCCGCACGGCCGCGACCACGTCGGGCGCCGGAGCCGCCGGAGCGGCGGTCACCTCCACGGCGACCGGCCGCGGGCTCGGCTCGGCCGCGGTACGCCGGGGTGCGGGCTCCGCGAAGACCGCCGCCACGGGCTTCTCGCCGCTCTCCACGGCCCGGACGGCCGCGAGCAGGTCGGCGGCGGGCCCGCTGAGCTTGGCACCGGCGGGGACGGGCCCCTTCTTCTCGGCCTTTCGCTGCTCGATCCGCTCCCGTTCGAGCCGCTGGGCGGCGAGCTCGGCCTCGGCCTCGGACAGCTTCCGCGCCTCCGCGCCGGCTTCGTCCGCGCTCTGGGACGGCCCGCCCCCCTCCGCCGCGTCCTGAGGGTCGCCCGGCGTTCTGGCCTCGGCGCTCCGCTCCGCGGCGTCCGGCGTCCCCGGCTCGGTGTCTTCCGCGTCCTCGGCGGGCTCCGGCTCCGTGCTCACAGCGTGCTCCAGTCGTGATCGGGATAGCGGTGCACGGGCGCCGACACGTCGTCGAGCGCCCGGCAGATCTCGTCAGGAAGACTAAGGGCCTCCACTGACAACGCGGCCGTGAGCTGCTGCGCGTTGCGCGCGCCGACGACGGGCGCGGCCACGCCCGGCCGGTCCCGGACCCAGGCGAGGGCCACCTGGAGCGGCGTCACCGCGAGCCCGTCCGCCGCCGTCGTCACGGCGTCCACGATCCGGGCCGCCGTGTCGTCGAGGTACGGCGCGATGAACGGCGCCAGATGCTCCGAGGCGCCCCGCGAGTCGGCCGGCGTGCCGTGCCGGTACTTGCCGGTGAGCACCCCGCGCCCGAGCGGCGACGAGGGGAGCATGCCGATGCCCAGGTCCAGCGCGGCCGGCAGCACCTCGCGCTCGACACCGCGCTGGAGCAGCGAGTACTCCAGCTGTGTGCTCGCCAGCCGGGTCCGCGTGCCCGGCGCCGCCAGCTGCCAGGTGGCCGCCTTGGCGAGCTGCCAGCCACAGAAGTTCGACACCCCGGCGTACCGGGCCCGGCCGCTGCTGACCGCCAGGTCCAGCGCCTGGAGGGTCTCCTCCAGCGGGGTGTCCGCGTCGAAGGCGTGAATGTGCCACACGTCGACGTAGTCCGTGCCGAGCCGGGCGAGCGAGGCGTCCAGCGCGGCGAGCAGATGGCCGCGCGACCCGTCGAACCGCCGGTCCGGGTCCGGCACGCTGCCGGCCTTCGTCGAGATGACCAGGTCCCGGCGCGGCACGAGGCCTTCCATCAGACGCCCGAGCAGGTACTCGGCCTCTCCGTCGCCGTACACGTCCGCGGTGTCGACGAGACTCCCGCCCGCCTCCCAGAACGTCTTCAAGAGGTCCGCGGCGTCATGCTCGTCGGTGTCCCGGCCCCAGGTCAGGGTGCCGAGCCCGATCCGGGACACACGCAGGCCGGTGCGGCCGAGATGCCTCTGCTCCATGAACGCCGAGATTACTGGCCAGAACCTGCCGCGTGGGGGGCCTGTGGACAACCAGTTCCCCCACCCCCGGACGCCGGACGGGCCTGACGGCGCGGGGCACGGGCCGCGGCGGGCGGCGCACCGCCCCCTCCGCCGTCTCGGGCACGCGCTAAGGTCTCCCGCAAGGGACGTTACTGATCGGTAAGGGGATTCGGCATGCAGCTCGGGATCAACCTCGGCTACTGGGGTGCCGGCATGGACGCGGACAATCTCGCCGTGGCCAAGGAGGCCGACCGCCTCGGCTACGCCGTCTGCTGGGCCGCCGAGGCCTACGGCTCCGACGCCGCCACCGTGCTCACCTGGGTCGCCGCCCAGACCGACCGCATCGACGTGGGCTCGGCCATCTTCCAGATCCCGGCCCGCCAGCCGGCGATGACCGCGATGACCGCCGCCACCCTCGACTCGCTCTCCGGCGGCCGCTTCCGCCTCGGCCTCGGCGTCTCCGGCCCCCAGGTCTCCGAAGGCTGGTACGGCGTCAAGTTCGACAAGCCGCTCTCCCGCACCCGCGAGTACGTCGAGATCGTCCGCAAGGCGATGACCCGCGAGCGCCTGTCCTACGAGGGCGAGCACTGGACCCTCCCCCTCCCCGGCGGCCCCGGCAAGCCCATCAAGCTCACCGTGCACCCCGAGCGCGAGCACATCCCGCTCTACATCGCCGCGATCGGCCCCAAGAACCTCGAACAGACCGGTGAGATCGCCGACGGTGCCCTGCTGATCTTCCCCTCGGCCGACCACCTCGAGGACACCGCGATCTCGTACCTGCGGGCCGGCCGCGAGAAGGCCGGCAAGACCCTCGACGGCTTCGACGTCTGCCCGACCCTGCCCCTCGCCGTCGGCGACGACAAGGACGTCACCACCCTCGCCGACACCTTCCGCCCGTACACCGCGCTGTACGTCGGCGGCATGGGCAGCCCCAAGCAGAACTTCTACAATCAGCTCGCCCGGCGCATGGGGTACGAGCAGGAAGCCGCCGAGATCCAGGACAAGTACCTGTCCGGCGACAAGCAGGGCGCGGCCGCGGCCGTACCGCACGACCTGATCGACAAGACGACCCTGCTCGGCTCCGTCGACCGCATCGCGGACCGTATGAGGGCCTACGCCGAGGTCGGGGTCACCACCCTCAGCCTCGCCCCCGCGGGCTTCACGCTCGACGAGCGCCTCGCCTCGCTCCGCGCCGGCACCGAGGCCCTGGAGCGGTCGGGACTCGCCTGACACCGGGCGCGCGGGCACCGCACGCGCGCCGCGCCACCGGAGGTTCAGCGGCCGTGGTGGGGGCTCGGGGGTCTTCCCCGCCACGGCCGTCACGCAGCACAACGCGCCGGAGTCCACGCGGTTACGCCCCCACGCGGCCCCGGCGTCCTCCTTTTGGCGGAGTTGTCCGACACAAGTGTTGCCGTCCCCCTTCGTTCGCACTTGACTCGTTCTCTGCGGAACCCTGCGGAGAGGTGCCCACGATGCTTTCGGCCAAGAGTCTGTTCCAGGAGATCGTCGACAACGACGAGTCGTTCCAGCTCTTCTGCTCCATCGCGGCCAGCGGGGAGTCGCAGGGCGGCTGGGAGAACGCGCGGATCGCGGCCCTGGTACCCGAGAGCGAGCGTGCTCTCGCCCCGAAGATCACCCGGCACGGGGCGGACGAGGACAAGCACGGCCGGATCTTCCACGCCCTGCTGAGGAAGCGCGGCCTGAGGCCCGTCGGGGTTCCGCCCGAGACGGACTACACGATGCTGCTGGAGAGGCACGGCATCGGCCTCGCGCACGAGAGGCTCCAGGCCGACCAGCCGCTCACGGTGGACGACATCGTCACCTACCTGGCACACAGCCGGGTCACCGAACAGCGCGCCGCCGACCAGATGGTGATGCTGCGGAGGTACTTCGCGGACCATCCCGAGGTCGGCAGGGCCGTCCGGATGATCTCCGACGACGAGGACAACCACCTCGCGTACACCCACGAGGAGCTGCTGCGCTTCGCGGCCGCCGGGCACGGACGGCTCATCCAGCGCACGCTGCGCGCGTGCGCGCTCGCCGAGATCCGCGTCCACCGGGACGTCAGCCTCGCGGTCATGGCCCGCATGGGCCGCGTCCTCGGCTGGCCGAAGCCCAAGTCGGCCGCGCTCGCGGCGGGCATCCACGCGATGTACGCGTACGAGCGGCTCGGAGGCTGGCGCCGCATGGTGTCCCTCACGATGCCGCAGCGGCGGGACGCGCTGGGCGGCCCCGCGACCTCGGCCCCCGAGTTCGCCTGAACCGAGGCGCCGCACAGCCCCGCGCGGTCACGGCCCGCACGAGGTACCGCGCGGTCACGGCCCGCACGAGGTACTGCGCGGTCACGGCCCGCACGAGGTACTGCGCGGTCACGGCCCCCCGCCTGCCTACAACCAGCCCCGGCTCTTGAACAGCCGGTACAGGAAGATCTCCAGCACCGCCATCAGCGCGATCACCGCCGGGTACGACCACACCCAGCGCAGCTCCGGCATGTGCTCGAAGTTCATGCCGTAGATTCCCGCGATCATCGTGGGGACCGCGGCCATGGCCGCCCACGCGGAGATCTTCCGCATGTCGTCGTTCTGCCGGACGCTCATCTGCGCGAGATGGGCGGACAGGATGTCGGAGACCAGCCGGTCCAGCCCCTCCACGGACTCGTTCACGCGCGTGAGGTGGTCGTTGACGTCTCGGAAGAAGGGCCGCGCCTTCTCGTTGACGAACGGCACCTCCCCGCCGAATCCCCCCGCGCCCGCCAGCCGGGTCAGCGGCAGTGCCAGCGGTCCGCTCGCCCGGCGGAACTCCAGGATCTGCCGCTTGAAGTTGTAGATGCGCGACGCGGTGTGCCGCGAACCGCCGCCGTCCGGCGAGAACACCTCCGTCTCCAGCTCCTCCAGGTCGGTCTGCAACTCGGTGGCCACGTCCAGGTAGTGGTCGACGACGGCGTCCGCGACCGCGTACAGCACGGCGGTGGGCCCCTTGCCGAGCATCTCGTGCTCCTGCTCCAGCCGGTGCCGTACGGTGCCGAGCGGGGAGCCCTCGCCGTGACGGACGGTCACCACGAAGGAGTCGCCGAGGAAGAGCATGACCTCGCCGGTGGAGACGGTGTCGGTCTCCGCCTCGTAGACCACCGGCTTGAGGACCGCGAACAGTGAGTCGTCGTAGACCTCCAGCTTGGGCCGCTGGTGGGCCTTCAGGGCGTCCTCGACCGCCAGGGGGTGCAGCCCGAATTCACGGGTGACGTGGTCGAACTCCTTCTCGGACGGCTCGTGCAGCCCGATCCATACGAACCCGCTCGCCGCCCGGGCCTCCGCGAGGGCGTCGGACAGGTCCTCGGGCCCCGCGGTGCGGTTCCCGTCCCGGTAGATGGCGCAATCGACGATCACTGAGTGCAATCTCCTGTCTCCCGGCGGTTCCGGCCTTTCGGCGGACGCCTACGCTGGGCCGCATGCCCACGCTGATCCTTGTCCGGCACGGACGATCCACCGCCAACACCGAGGGCCTGCTCGCCGGCTGGACGCCCGGCGTCGCCCTGGACGAGCGCGGCGCCGCGCAGGCCGCCGCGCTCCCCGGGCGGCTCGCCCAGCTGCCGCTCTGCGAGGTCGTCAGCAGCCCGCTGCAACGCTGCCAGGAGACCCTCCGGCCGCTGCTCGCCGCCCGGCCCGGCCTCACCGCCCACACCGACGAACGGATCGGGGAGTGCCACTACGGCGACTGGTCCGGCCGCAAGCTCGCCGAGCTCACGGGCGAGCCGCTGATGGAGGTGGTGCAGGCGCACCCCTCGGCGGCCGCGTTCCCCGGCGGCGAGTCGATGCGGACGATGCAGACCCGTGCCGCCGAGGCGGTGCGGGAGTGGAACGCGCGCGTGGAGCGCGACCACGGAGCCGACAGCGTCTATCTCATGTGCTCCCACGGCGACATCATCAAGTCGCTCGTGGCGGACGCACTCGGACTTCATCTCGACCTCTTCCAGCGGATCTCTGTCGAACCGTGTTCCATCACCGCGATCCGTTACACCCGCCTGAGGCCGTTTCTCGTCCGCCTCGGCGACACCGGTGACTTCGCGTCCCTCGCACCGCGCGAGGAGCCTCCGGCCGAGGACGCCCCGGTCGGGGGTGGTGCGGGCGCACCGTGATCGTCGGGCGCAGTAGGGTGAAGCGGTTCACACAAGCACGTTCACGCGTGGACGTACACGTACAGACGCACGTACTCACGATTCCAATGGAGACAGGACGTGTCCCGTCAGGTGTTCCTCTACGACCCCCCGGACCGTTTCGTGGCCGGTACGGTCGGGCTGCCCGGACGCCGTACGTTCTTCCTCCAGGCCATCGCCGGCTCCCGGGTGACCAGCGTGGCCCTGGAGAAGACCCAGGTCGCCGCACTCGCCGAGCGCATGGACGAGCTGCTGGACGAGGTCGTACGCCGTAGTGGCGGCAGCGCGGCCGTGCCGGCCGTGGTGCCCACCGAAGTCGCCGACACGGACCCCCTCGACACCCCCGTGGAGGAGGAGTTCCGGGTCGGCACCATGGCCCTCGCCTGGGACGGCGAGGAGCAGCGCATGATCGTCGAGGCGCAGGCCCTCGTGGAGCTCGACGCCGACTCCGAGGAGGACCTCGCCGAGGCCGAGGAGCGGCTGCTCCAGGACGAGGAGAACGGGCCCCCGATGCTGCGGGTCCGGCTCACCGGCGCGCAGGCGAGAGCCTTCGCCAGGCGTGCCCTGGACGTCGTCAACGCCGGGCGGCCGCCGTGTCCGCTGTGCAGCCTCCCGCTCGACCCGGAAGGACACGTATGTCCGCGCCAGAACGGATACCGACGCGGGGCGTGAGTGCCGCGGCGATGTCGGCGGAGTCCCTCGCCGAGGGTGAGCTGACCGTGCGCGGCCGCATCCGGGAGGCGTCCAACGCTGCGCTGTACTGCACGGTCTCCCACAACGGCCAGGAGGCCGCCTGCATCTACAAGCCGGTGGCCGGGGAGCGGCCCCTGTGGGACTTCCCCGACGGGACCCTCGCGCAGCGCGAGGTCGCCGCGTACGAGGTGTCCGAGGCGACCGGCTGGGGGCTCGTGCCGCCCACCGTGCTGCGCGACGGGCCGTACGGCGAGGGCATGTGCCAGCTGTGGATCGACGTCACGCCCGAGAGCGAACTCCTCGCCCTGGTGGACGGCGAGGAGCCCGGCGAGGGCTGGAAGGCGGTCGGCTTCGCCGAGGTCGGCGAGGGACGGACCGCGCTGCTCGTGCACGCCGACGACGAACGGCTGCGCCGGCTCGCGGTGCTCGACGCCGTGATCAACAACGCCGACCGCAAGGGCGGGCATCTGCTGCCCGCCGCCGGGGGCCGGCTGTACGGCATCGACCACGGCGTCACCTTCAACGCCGAGAACAAGCTGCGGACGCTGCTGTGGGGCTGGGCCGGGGAGCCGCTGACGGGCGAGGCGGTCGACGTGCTCACGGGGCTCAGGGAGGCGCTCGGCGAGTCCGGCGCGCTGACGGCACGGCTGGCCGGGCTGATCACCGCCGCGGAGATCGACGCCACGCGCGCGCGGGTCGACGCGCTGCTGACCTCCGGGACGCACCCGGAGCCGGGCGGGGAGTGGCCGGCGATCCCGTGGCCGCCCGTCTAGCGGGTGAGCGGCAGCCCGCAAGAGCGCCTTACCGGCCATCCGGGCCGGTCCGGTTCGTATACGGAGCATCCGTCCGGTTAGGCTCATGACATGCATGCCTGGCCCGCTTCCGAGGTCCCCGCCCTGCCTGGTCAGGGCCGCGACCTGAGGATCCACGACACCGCGACCGGTGGCTTGGTCACCCTCGACCCCGGTCCCGTCGCCCGTATCTACGTCTGCGGCATCACGCCGTACGACGCGACCCACCTGGGTCACGCGGCGACCTACAACGCGTTCGACCTCGTGCAGCGCGTGTGGCTCGACACCAAGCGGCAGGTCCACTACGTCCAGAACGTCACCGACGTCGACGATCCGCTCCTGGAGCGCGCCCAGCGGGACGGCATCGACTGGGCCGCTCTCGCCGAGAAGGAGACGGCCCTGTTCCGCGAGGACATGACCGCCCTGCGCATGCTTCCGCCGCGGCACTACATCGGCGCGGTCGAGGCGATACCCGGCATCGTGCCGCTCGTCGAGCGGCTGCGGGACGCGGGCGCCGCCTACGAACTCGAAGGGGACGTCTACTTCTCCGTCGAGTCCGACCCGAACTTCGGCAGGGTGTCCGGCCTGGACGCCGCCGCCATGCGGCTGCTGTCCGCCGAGCGCGGCGGCGACCCCGACCGGCCGGGCAAGAAGAACCCGCTCGACCCGATGCTGTGGATGTCCGCCCGCGAGGGCGAGCCCAGCTGGGACGGCGCCTCGCTCGGCCCCGGCCGGCCCGGCTGGCACATCGAGTGCGTGGCCATCGCCCTGGACCACCTCGGGATGGGCTTCGACGTGCAGGGCGGCGGCTCCGATCTCGCCTTCCCGCACCACGAGATGGGCGCCTCCCACGCCCAGGTCCTCACCGGCGAGTTCCCCATGGCCAAGGCGTACGTCCACGCCGGCATGGTGGCCCTGGACGGCGAGAAGATGTCCAAGTCCAAGGGCAACCTGGTCTTCGTGTCGCAGCTGCGGCGCGACGGCGTCGACCCGGCCGCCATCCGGCTGGCGCTGCTCGCCCACCACTACCGGGCCGACTGGGAGTGGACCGGCCAGGTCCTCCAGGACGCCCACGACCGGCTCGGCCGCTGGCGGGCCGCCGTCTCCCGCCCCGACGGCCCGTGTGCCGAGGCACTCGTCGAGGAGATCCGCGAGGCTCTCGCCGCCGACCTCGACGCCCCGGCCGCGCTGGCCGCCGTGGACCGCTGGGTGACCCTCCAGGAGGAGCGGGGCGGGACGGACGAGGGCGCCCCCGGCGTGGTCTCGCGGGCGGTGGACGCGCTCCTGGGCGTCGCGCTGTAGAGACAGGCTGCGGAGACAGTGTGAGGGGCGCCTCCTCCTCAGGGAGAAGGCGCCCCTCACGTCTTCCTCGATCAGTCCTCGGTCAGTCCTCGTTCAGTCCTCCGGCGACGGGTCCTCGTCGTCCGCGTCCGCCTCCGCCTCCGCTTCCGGCTTCGGCGGTTTCGGGGGCTTCGCCCGGCCGCCGGGGTTGTCCCGCAGATAGGACGGGCTGTCACTGCCGTCCGCCGTGGCGTGGCCGCCCGAGCCGCCCGGCCCGGAGCCGTCCCGGCGCCGCAGATACCGTTCGAACTCGCGGGCGATCGCCTCGCCCGACGCCTCGGGCAGCTCCGCGGTGTCCCGGGCCTCCTCCAGCGTCTGGACGTACTCGGCGACCTCGGTGTCCTCGGCGGCCAGCTGGTCCACCCCCACCTGCCAGGCGCGCGCGTCCTCGGGCAGCTCGCCCAGCGGGATGCGCACGTCGATCAGGTCCTCCAGGCGGTTGAGGAGGGCCAGCGTCGCCTTCGGGTTGGGCGGCTGCGAGACGTAGTGCGGTACGGCGGCCCACAGCGACACGGCCGGGACGCCGGCGTGGGTGCACGCCTCCTGGAGGATGCCGACGATGCCCGTGGGCCCCTCGTACTTGGTCTCCTCCAGGTCCATCCGCTGGGCCAGGTCGGGGTCGGACGTGACCCCGCTGACCGGGACCGGCCGGGTGTGCGGCGTGTCACCGAGCAGGGCGCCCAGGATCACCACCAGCTCCACGCCCAGTTCGTGCGCGAAGCCCAGGATCTCGTTGCAGAACGAGCGCCACCGCATCGACGGTTCGATGCCGCGGACCAGGACGAGGTCGCGCGGCTTCTCCCCGCCGACCCGGACCACCGACAACCGTGTCGTCGGCCATGTGATCTTGCGGACACCGCCGTCCAGCCACACCGTGGGGCGGTTCACCTGGAAGTCGTAGTAGTCCTCGGCGTCCAGCGCCGCGAACACCTCGCCCTTCCATTCCCTGTCCAGATGCGCGACCGCGGTGGAGGCGGCGTCGCCGGCGTCGTTCCAGCCCTCGAACGCGGCCACCATGACCGGGTCGATCAGCTCGGGAACCCCCTCGAGCTCGATCACCCAGCGCCTCCTTCCGACGTGCCCTCGCTTGACCACCCAACCTTACGGCGTGCCGCGGGGGCGCCCGCAGCCCCCTTGCACGGGGGAGTGAACGGATCACTGCCCCGTTCGCCACCCCGGGACACTCCGGAATCATCCGAGCTGTCCGCCCACCCCGGCCCCGCCCGTCGTTTCACCCATCAGAGCGGCGGCTCGCCGGACCGCCGCCTGCCGCCGCTGACGTACGCGAACGTGCGTCGAACGAGCGGTGTTCGTGACCGGAACGCGTGCGGCGCGCTGGGATCGTGGAGCTGACCCCCTCGCCGGCGCCGTACGGTGACTGCCGGTACCCGGCGCCCCCGGCTCGGGCTTCCTCGCCGGCGCCCACCGGTTCGGTACATCGAGCCCCCGCGCCGTCCCGCCGCCGGAGTGACGTCAGAGCGTGGACCGCAGCCACTGCTCCACGCTCGCGATGTGTACGGTCGCCCAGGACCGGGCCGCCTCCGCGTCCCGGTCGCGCAGCGCCGCCAGGATCGCCCGGTGCTCGTGCAGGGTGCGGCTGACCGCGTCCTCCTGGGTGAGCCCGCGCCAGATCCGGGCCCGGGTGGTGGGCCCGGAGAGTCCGTCGAGCAGGGAGCACAGCACCGAGTTGCCGGAGCTCCGCACGATGCCCCGGTGGAAGTCCAGATCGCAGGCGACCAGCTCCTCCACCGAGGGTGCCTCGCCGAGCTTGTCCACCTGGGCGGACAGAGCGTCCAGTTGCTGCTCGCTGATCCGCAGGGCCGCCATCGCGGTCGCGGCCGGCTCCAGGATGCGGCGCACCGCGAGGAACTCCAGGACCGTGTCGTCGCGGTGGAAGTCGACGACGAAGCTGAGCGCCTCCAGCAGCAGTTGCGGGTCCAGGCTGGTGACGTACGTGCCGTCGCCCTGCCGCACGTCCAGGATCCGGATCAGTGACAGGGCCCGCACGGCCTCGCGCAGGGAGTTGCGGGACAGCCCCAGTTCGGCGGCGAGCTCGCTCTCTCTGGGGAGCCGGTCGCCGGGGCGCAGCGCGCCGGAGACGATCATGCCCTTGATCTTCTCGATCGCCTCGTCGGTGACTGCCATGACCGGCCTCCCTGTCGCCCCGTCGTACGCCGAGACACCGGGCACGGACCCGTCCGCGCGGTCCGCGTGGATACATCGGATGTCTCAGCCCACAGTATGGCGCCCGTTCAGACGAGCGCCTCCAGACCGGCGATCACCGCCGCCTCGTCGAGCGTCGTCAGCGCCCGGTCCCGCATCAGCACCCGCCCGTCGACGACGGTGTCCCGTACGTCCGCCGAGTGAGCCGCGTACGCCAGCGTCGACCACGGGTCGTGCGGCGGTCGCAGATGCGGTGCGGACAGGTCGAGCACGATCAGGTCGGCCCGCTTGCCCGCCTCCAGCGACCCCAGGTGCTCCCCGAGCCCCAGCGCCCGCGCGCCCTCGATCGTCGCCATCCGGACGGCCTGCTCGGCGCCGACCGCCGTCGGGTCGCCGCCCGCCTTGTGCACCAGCGCCGCCTGCCGCACCGCCCCCAGCACGTCCAGCGTGTTCGAGCTGACGGCCCCGTCCGTGCCCAGGGCGACGGTCACCCCGGCGCCGAGCAGCCGTGGCACCGGCGCGATGCCGCAGCCCAGCTTCAGGTTCGACACCGGACAGTGCGCGACCGCCGTGCCGGTGCGGGCCAGCGCCGCGATCTCGGGCCCGGTCAGGTCCACGGCGTGCGCGAGCAGCAGGTCGGGGCCGAGCAGCCCGAGCGAGTCGAGCAGCTCGACCGGGCGCCTGCCGTACCGCACCTCGACGGTGGCGACCTCGGTGGCGTTCTCCGCCGCGTGCAGGTGCAGCAGGGCCCCGAACTCCCGGGCCAGCGCGGCGATCTCGGTGAGCTGGGCCGGGGAGAGGGTGTAGGTGGAGTGCGCGAACAGGACCGGGCGGGTGCCCGGGCGTGCCGCGCCCCGGGCCCTCAGGTCCCGGCGGGCCCAGTCCAGCCGGTCCGGGTAGGCGATGCCGTCGGCCGGGTCGGGGACGTCCATGAAGGTGGGCCCGCTGTGCAGCCGCCAGCCCGCCTCCCGGGCTGCCTCTTCGGCCGCCTCGTGGAACCAGTACATGTCGAGCGCCGAGGTCACGCCCGCCCGTACGCTCTCGGCCACCGCGAGGCGCACCGCCGCCGCCACGTTCCGCGGGGACAGCAGCTCGCTCTCCCAGGCGATCACCCGCTCCAGGAAGCCCTGGAGGGTGACGTCGTCGGCGCGGCCGCGCAGCAGGGTCATGGCGAGGTGGGTGTGGGCGTTGACCAGGCCCGGCAGGACGAGACAGCCCTCGGCGTCCAGTGACTCGGCGGCCGTGAACCGCGCCCTCAGCTCCTCGGCCGGTCCGACGGCGAGGATCTCCCCGCCGTGGACGGCGAGTGCCCCGCCCCGGACGACGGTTGAGGCGTCGTCCACCGTCAGGACGTCACCGCTGTGCACCAACAGGTCGATGGTCACGCCCGGTACTCCTCCGCCAGCAGCCGCAGTGCCTCCAGCGCCACGACCGCGCCCCGCGCCACGCCCGCCGCGACGACCTCCCGGTGCGGGTCGTACCCGCCGGTCGACAACGGAGCGTCCTCGTCGACGAGTTCGTCGGCGTTCGCGCCGTCCACGACGAGGACGCCGCCCGCGACGAGCCCGCGCAGGGAGGCGGTGACCAGCAGCGCGGACAGTTCCATCTCGATGGCGGCGAGTCCGGCACCGGCGTAGGAGAACAGCGGGATCAGCCCCGGCTGGAACGCGGCCCGCGTCCACACCAGGCCCCGGTGGTGCGGGGCGCCGGCCTCGCGGGCCGCGCGCTGGAGCGCGAACACCGCCTCGGGGGAGGACACCGCCGGATACTCCGGCGGCAGCAGCTGCTGGGTGACCCCGTCGTCCCGGACGGCCGCCTCCGCGATGACGAGGTCGCCGTCGGCGATGCCGGGCTTCATCGCGCCCGCCGTACCGAACCGCACCAGGGTGCGCACCCCCGCGTCCGCCAGTTCCTGGAAGAGCAGGATCGCGCCCGGCGCGCCCACCCCGTGGGAGGCCACGACGACCGGCAGGCCCTTCCAGCTCCCGCGGAACACCCGGTATTCGCGGTGGTACGAGACCTCCTCGGCGTCGTCCAGCAGCGCGGCGACGGCCGCCGCGCGCGCCGGGTCTCCCACGACGACCGCGTGCGCCGGGAGCCCCGTGCGCGGTATGCGGGTGACGGGCAGCAGATCCTGGGTCATCAGACGGCTCCGGAAGGACGGGTACGGCGACGGCGGCGGGCCGTCGTGAGGAAGAGGGCGCCGAGCGTGACGACGTACGGCGCGGCGTCGGTCGCCTGCTGGGGCAGGCCGAGGCCCTGGAGACGGAAGCCGGCCGCCTCGGCGAGGCCGAACAGCAGTGCGGCGAGCAGGACGCCGACGGGCGCGGCACGGCCGAGCATGACCGCGACGACCGCGATCCAGCCGCGGCCGGCCGTCATGTTCTCGCTGAACAACGTGACGTTGCCGAGGGCGAGCTGGGCGCCGGCCAGCCCGCACAGGACGCCCGAGACGAGGATGGCCGCGTACTTGTACCCGGCCGGGCCGACCCCGAGCGTGGCCGCCGCGTCCGGCGCCTCGCCGACCCCGCGCAGCCTGAGCCCCCACACGTGCCGGGAGAGCGTCAGCGCGGCCACCGCGACGGCCGCCCACGACAGGTAGGCGAGCGGGGAGAAGCCGCCGACCAGGGGCAGGCCGGTCAGCGCCGGATCGTCGAAGGTGCCCTGTACGCCGAAGACCGTCCGCAGCAGGAAGCTCGTCAGGCCGACGGCCAGCAGGTTCATGGCGATGCCGAGGACGACCGCGTCCCCGCGCAGCGTCACCGCTCCGACCGCGAGGATCAGTGCGTACGCGGCCGACGCGAGCGCCGCCGCCAGCACGCCGAGCCAGGGGCTGCCGGTGAACCAGCTGGTGGCCACGGCGGTGAAGCAGCCCATCAGCATCATGCCTTCGAGGCCGATGTTGAACACACCGGCCCGCTCGCACAGGGCCCCGCCGAGGGCCGCCAGCAGGATCGGCGTCAGCGCGCGCAGCGCCGACATCAGCAGATCGGAGTCGACGAACATCACAGGGCCCTGCCTTCCTCGGAGTTTCCCTCGGAACGCCTCGTGAACCACCGGCCGGGCAGGCGCAGCCGGGCCGCGAGGAACACGATGACGACGGCCTGCAGCACCTGCGTCAGCTCGCGCGGCACCTCGGTGGTGCGCTCCATCGCCAGGCCGCCGACCTGGAGGACGGCGAAGAAGAACGAGGCGATCACCGTGCCGAGCGGTGCCGCGGTGGCCAGCAGCGCGGCCGTCAGGCCGGTCCAGGTGTAGCCGGGCGCGGTGAGCGAGCCGTCGACGAAGCGGTACGGGAAGCTCAGCACCCCGATCGCGCCCACGAGTCCGGCCAGCGCGCCCGAGACGGACAGCAGCCTCAGGGTCAGGCCCCGGCGTTCGACGCCCGCGTAGGCGGAGAAGCGCGCGTTGAGGCCGGTCATCCGGATCTCGTACCCGAAGGCCGTGCGCCGGTCGGTGAACCAGTACCCGGCCGCCGCGAGGACGACGAGCAGCAGGCCCGCCGTCACGGTCGAGTCGCCGAACGCGGGCAGGGCCACCCCGTCGGGCAGCGACCGCGTCTGCGGCAGGCTGGAGCCCGGCTCCTTGAGCGGGTAGCGCGCCAGGTAGGAGGCCAGCGAGACCGCCGGATAGCTGAGCAGGAGGCTGCTGACCAGCAGCGGGACACCGAGGTGGTTCTCGCACAGGGCGGCCAGGACGGCGTAGGCGGCGCCCGCGGCCATGCCCGCGAGCAACGCCAGGACGACGGTGAGCGGCGCGGGCAGCGGTGAGTACAGGCCGGTCACGGCCGCGCTGATCCCGCCGAGCACCAGTTGCCCGTCGCCGCCGAGGTTGATGAGCCCGGCCCGCAGCGGGATCGCCAGCGCGAGCGCCATGCCGAGCACGCTGGTCCCGGTGGTCAGGGTGGAGCCGATGCCGTCGGCGCCCAGCGCACCGGTCAGGACGGCCTCGTAGGCGGCGACCGGGTCGGCGCCGGTGCCGACCAGGAAGAGCGCGCCGATGAGGACCCCGGCGAGCACGGAGAAGGTGATGGGGGAGCGCAGGGCCCCCGATATCCGGTCGTTCATGTCAGTCCACGGCCTCCGCCCGCACGTCCGCGCCCGCCATGGCGAGGCCCAGCGTGCGTTCGTCGGCCTCGTCCTTCGTGTAGGTCGCCGTGACCCGGCCCTCGAACATGACCAGGACCCGGTCCGCGAGGCCGCGGATCTCGCTCAGTTCGGCGGAGACGAGGAGGACGGCGTGACCGGCGTCGCGGTAGGCGATGAGCTGGTCGTGGATGTTCTGGACGGCACCGATGTCCACTCCGCGCGTCGGCTGCTCGACCAGCAGCAACGGTGCTTCGTGGGCGAGTTCGCGGCCGATCAGCAGCTTCTGCAGATTGCCGCCGGACAGCGCGGAGGCGGGCACCTCGGGCGTGGCCGCCTTGACGCCGAACCGTTCGATCAGCCGCCGCGCGTGGGCCCGTACGGCCGCGGGCGGCAGCAGGCCCCGGGAGGACAGGGACGTACGGTGGTGGCCCATCGCGAGGTTGTCCGCGACCGAGGCCGCGGGGGCCGTGCCCACCGCGTGCCGGTCCTCGGGGACGTACGCCAGGCCCCGGACGCGGCGCTCGGTGGCCGAGGCGTGGGTGATGTCCTCGCCCTGGAGTGTGACCCGGCCGGCGCTGGTGGGCCGCAGCCCGGCCAGGGCCTCGACCAGGTCGCTCTGCCCGTTGCCGGCGACGCCCGCGATGCCGACGATCTCCCCGGCGCGGACGGTGAGTGCGACGCCGTGCACCGCGTCGGTGGCCAGGCCCGCCACGTCCAGCACCACGTCGCCCGGCGTTCCGGGGGCGTGCACCCGGTCCAGCTCGACCGCGCGGCCGGTCATCGCGGCCGCGATCTCGCCGGCGGAGGTCTCCGCCGTGACCAGGCGGGCCACGACCCGGCCGTCCCGCAGGACGGTCACACGGTCGCTGCCTTCGAGCACCTCGCGCAGCTTGTGCGTGACGAGGATCACCGCGCGGCCCTCGGCGGCCAGCGACCTGAGCACCGCGAACAGCGCGTCGGCCTCGTCGGGCGTGAGCACCGCGGTCGGCTCGTCGAGGATGAGCGTCCGGGCGCCGCGGTGCAGCAGCTTGAGGATCTCCACGCGCTGCCGCAGCCCGAGGGGGAGGTCGCCGACCCGGGCGTCCGGGTCGACCGCGAGGCCGTGCTCGGCGGCCAGCTCGCGCACCCGGCGGCGGGCCGCGGCCCGGTCCACCAAACCGAAGCGGCGCGGCTCGGCGGCGTACACGACGTTCTCCGCGACCGTCAGCGAGTCGAACAGCTTGAAGCTCTGGTGGACCATGCCGAGCCCGGCGGCCATGGCGTCGCCCGGACTGGCGAAGGCCACCTCGCGCCCGTCGATCCGGACCGAGCCGGCGTCCGCGCGCTCCATGCCGTACAGCACCGACATGAGCGTGGACTTGCCCGCGCCGTTCTCCCCCATCAGGGCGTGGATCTCTCCGTGGCGGACGGTCAGGTCGACGGCGTCGTTGGCGAGGGTGCCGGGGAACCGCTTGGTGATGCCCCGGAGTTCGACCGCGACGCCGTCGGTGTCAGCTCGCGGCGGGGTCATCGACGGTCAGCTTCCCGGACACGATCCGGTCGCGCAGCGCCTCGACCTTCGTCAGGACGTCCTTGTGCTCGGCGATCACGCACTTCGAGGAGTCGACGTCGTCCTCCAGGCCTGTGAGGCTGATGCCGCCCTCCTTCAGGCCGTACGAGACGGTCGTGCCCGTCTTGCCGCCGAGGACCGTCTCGATGCCCTTGGCCACGGCGACGTCCGTGCGCTTGATGACGTTGTCCACGACCGTGCCGGGCGCCGAGGGGCACTGGTTGACGTCGACGCCGTACGCGAAGGCGCCCTTGGCCTTCGCGGCCTCGAAGACGCCGTAGTTGCCCGCCGCCGCGGCCGCCATGATCTGGTCGTAGCCCTGCGAGAGCAGCGAGTTCGCCTGCTCCTTGGCGCGGGCCGAGTCGTCGAAGGGGGACTGGCCGCCGACGAAGCGGGTGCTGGTGGACGTCTTCGGCGCGACCGCCTTGGCGCCGGCCGCGAACGGGTCGCTGTAGCGGCGGAACTGGGGCGTGTCCAGCACGTCCACCGCGCCGACCTTGCCGCTCTCGCTCAGCAGGCCCGCCTCGGCGCCCGCGAGGTAGACGCCCTCGTGCTCGCGGAAGACCGCGCAGCCGACGTTCGGATACGTCTTGCTCGTGCAGGCGTCGATGATCAGGAACTGCTGCTTCGGGTTCTTCTGCGCCTGCTGCGCCACGAGGTCGGCGAACTCGAAGCCGACCAGCACGATGACGTCCGGCTTCGCGTCCACGGCGGCCTGCACGTTCTGCTGCTGGGAGGCGGTGTCCGTGGACTCGTACACCTTCCGCGTCCCGTCGTGCCGCTTCGCCGCGTTCTCGATCCCGGTGACGGCGAGCTTCAGGAACTCGTTCTGGCCGACGGCGTCGGGCGTGACGAGGGTGAAGGACGGGCCGCTGCCGCCGCTCGCGCTGTCGGAGGTGTCGTTCTCGGCGGCGGCGTTGCACGCGGTCACCGCGGTGAGCAGGAGCGTGCCGGCGGCGGCGAGTTGCAGGGTACGGCGGTGTCTGCGAGGCATCGGAGGACCTTCCGGGATGCGGAGAGGAACGCTCGACGATGAGCGTGTGAGGGTGAGGGTGAGCGACGGAGCGGAGGGAAGGTTCAGCGTCGACAGCCGTCGCCGCAGCACCGGCCGAAGTCGAGGAAGCGGCGCTTGGTCAGCGGCATGCGTCCTCCTTCGTCTCGGCCCGTGGGCTGGGTGCTGGACTTTAACACCCCTTTCCGGCCACCCGCCCGGCTGTCTCGAACTGTGGTTCGGCCAGGTCATGTACGGTGGCGGACACCCACCGGAACATCAGGAGTGCCCCGCCATGTCCCAGGAGTTGCGTGCTGTCGACTGGACCGGAACCGGCCTGGCGCTGATCGACCAGACCCTGCTGCCACACCGCGCCGAGACAGTGCACGTTCACGATGTGGACGCCCTGGTGGACGCCATCCAGCGGCTCGTGGTGCGCGGCGCGCCCGCGATCGGCGCCGCGGGGGCCTACGGGGTCGCGCTCGCGCTGATCCAGGGCGAGAGGGAGGGCTGGACGGCCGGGCAGGTGCGCGCGGCCGTCGCCCGGATACGGGAGGCCCGGCCCACCGCCGTCAACCTCATGGTGTGCGTGGACCGGGTCATGACCCGCTTCGACGCGGGCCTGGACGCGGTGCTGGAGGAGGCCGCCGCCGTGCAGCGCGAGGACGTCGAGGCCAACCGGGCGATGGGCGCGTACGGCGCCGACTGGCTGCTGGCGCGGATCGGCGCCGACCGGCCGCTGCGCCTGCTCACGCACTGCAACACGGGCGCGCTCGCCACCGCCGGCTGGGGCACGGCCCTCGGGATCGTCCGCGAACTGCACGCCCGGGGCCTGGTCGAGGTCGTGTACGCCGACGAGACCCGCCCGCTGCTCCAGGGCTCCCGCCTCACCGCCTGGGAACTCGTCCAGGAGGGCATCCCGCACTACGTCCAGGCGGACGGGGCCGCGGCCGGCACCATCCTGCGCGGCGAGGTCGACGCGGCCATCGTCGGGGCCGACCGCGTCGCGGCCAACGGGGACACCGCGAACAAGGTCGGCACGGTCGGTGTCGCCCTCGCCTGCGCGGACGCCGGCATCCCGTTCCTGGTCGCGGCGCCCACGACCACGGTCGACCTCGCGACCAAGACCGGCGCCGGCATCCCCATCGAACTCCGCGACGGGTCCGAGGTGCTGGAGTGGGCGGGCGTCCGCACGGCCCCGGCCGCGTCGCGCGGCCACAACCCGGCGTTCGACGTGACACCGGGACGGCTGGTGACGGCGCTGGTGACGGAGCGCGGGGTGCTGGAGGTCGCGGCGGGGCAGGTGCCGGGGGAGCACCTGCGGCCGGCCCCGTCCGCGGTCGCGCGGCCCGGTCGCCCGGACGGGGCCGCACGCTGACGTGCCGCGCTGACGTTCCGCGCTGACGTGCCGCGTTGGTGTTCCGCGCTGACGTGCCGCGTTGACGTGCCGTCAGCGCTGGGTGAGTTCCAGCTCCAGCAGCCACTCCACCACTTCGGTGTGATGCCGGGCCTGCCGCGGGTTATCGCCCCACACGTACAGTCCGTGCCCGGCCACCACCACCGCCGGCATCCGCGGATCCCGGGCCGCCTCCAGACGGTCCCCGAGGACCTTCATGTCCTGGCTGTTGGTGATGACCGGCAGGGTCACCTCCACGTCGTGCGCGGGCTGGCCGACGCCCTTGAGCATCTCCAGGTCCCGCAGGACGATCCCGCCCGGCTCCCGCCGGCCCATCGCCACCGACGCCACCGTGTGCACGTGCACCACGGCGCCCGCACCGGTCAGCGCGGCCACGCGCGCGTGCAGCTCCGCCTCCGCGGACGGCCTGCCGCCGCGCACCGCCGCTCCCCGGCCGTCGACCAGCACCACGTCCGCGGGCGTCAGTTCGCCCTTGTCGTGGCCGCTGGCGGTCACCGCGAGGCGCAGCGGGTCGCGGGAGAGCACTACCGACAGGTTCCCGGACGTGCCCCGCATCCAGCCGAACGAGGCGAAGCGGGCGGACTCGGCGGCGAGCACCGCCCCCGCCTCCTCCAGGTCGAGTGTGCTGATCTCGGTGGTCACGCGCTGCTCCCGGATGTGCTGAGGGTGATCTCGTCGAACGTCCCGGCCTCCGCGTGGTCGCCGACGCCCTGTGCGTAGTACGGCTCCCCGGGCCGCCGGATCCCGACGGCCTGCCAGCCCGCGGCGCGGGCCGCGTCCAGCTCGCCCGGCCGGTCGGAGAGGAAGAGGAGCCGCTCGGGCGCGGTGCCGGTGGCCTTTGCGATCCGCCGGTAGGACTCCGGCTCCTGTTTGGGTCCCGCGTTCTCGGTGTCGTACAGACCCGAGACGAGGGACGTCAGGTCGCCCTTGGGGCTGCTGGTGAACCACGCGCGCTGCGCCGCCACCGACCCGGAGGAGTAGACGTACAGCCGGACGCCGGCCGCGTGCCACGCGCGCAGCGCCGGGACGACGTCGTCGTAGAAGTGCGAGACGAGGTCGCCGCGGGCGAAGCCCTCGGCCCAGATGATGCCCTGGAGGGTTTTAAGCGGGGTCGCCTTGCGATCCTCGTCGAGCCAGGCGTGGAGGGCCTTCTCGACGCGTACGGCATCGGCGTCCGGCTCACCGATCTCCGCCCGCACCTGTGCGACCGCCCGCGCCACCGCCGGATCACCGCTGCGCTCGCGCAGCAGTGCTCCGAGACGAGAGCGCGAGTACGGGTACAGCACGTCCACCACGAACCCCGTGGCGCTCGTCGTGCCCTCGATGTCGAGCACCACGGCGTCCACGTCGAAGCGCGGACCCGGGTCCGGATCCGGACCCGAACCCGGACCCGGGCCGTGCACGCCCACGTTCACGTTCACGCGGTGGCCTTGTCCGCCTCGTAACCGGCCGCGATCGTGTCGTAGTCCGGGAAGCGGGAGGCGATGGCGGAGCCGGTGAAGCTGCCGATCCAGCCGTCCTCCTCGTGGAAGAAGCGGATCGCGGTGAACGAGGGCTTCGTGCCCATGTCGAACCAGTGCGTGGTGCCGCGCGGCACGCCCAGCAGGTCGCCCTTCTCGCAGAAGACCGCGTGCACCTCGCCGTTCGCGTGCAGATAGAAGATGCCGGAGCCGGAGACGAAGAAGCGGACCTCGTCATCGTCGTCGTGCGTGTGCTCCTGGAGGAACTTCTCCCGGGCGGCCTTCGCCCTCGCCGGGAACTCCGGGTCGTCGCTGGGGTGCAGGCCGAGTACGTCGACGGTGGTGAAGCCCTCCTGGGCGTTCAGCTTCTCGATCTCCGGGCCGTACGCGGCGAACACCGTCGCGCTGTCGGCGTCGAACGGCACGTCCTCGCGGATCGGCCACTGCTCGTAGCGCACACCGAGCGGCTTGAGCGCCTCGGCGATCTCCGCGGGGTCCGAGGTACGGCGGACCACGGACTCGGGGCCGGACTCGGGCCAGGTCGTCAGCAGGGTCATGGAAGCAACTCCGGGAGTCTGGAAGGGATGTCCGGACGTCGAGACGATCACCGGACGTACGGAGGAGGTGAGGGAGTGGCGGCGAACGGCGCGGACGGCGGCGGACAGCCGGTCAGCCGCGACAGCGCGCGCCGGTACAGCGCCGCATGCAGGGCATACGCGGCGCCGTCGCGCGTGGTGTCGTCATCGGGGCCTCACTGTGCCGGTTCGGGTGCCGGTCCCGTGATGGTAACTCCGGCGGCTGGGGCCGCCGGGTGTGACGTAGTCGTTGTCTCACGTGCTGAGAAACCGCTTCCGTTCCTTTGACGAGTGGCTGAAATCGTTCTCATCATCTGCGTATGAAGACGCTGCTGCTCGTGCGGCGGCTGTACGTGGACTTGCTCCGGTCGACCACAGCCCGCTGTCGCTGACCTCATCCGGAGCCCCGACGCGTCCCGACGCACGCGGTGTTCACCGCTGTTCACCGCCTCCCTCGCGGTGGCTCGATCCTGTCCCCGCTCCGGGTTCAAGCACTCCTCCCTTCCTCGCCTCCTCCCCTCGCGTCACCGCACCTGGAGCCCTCATGTCCCGTACCCGCGTTCCCCTCGCCGCGCTCTCGCTGGCCTCCGTCTGTGCCCTCCTGCTCGCGGGCTGCTCCCAGTCCACGGACGCGTCGAAGGCCACCGACGGCTCGGCCGACTCGGCCGCGCCGGCCGCGGCCGCCACCGGCAAGAAGCCGGCGCCGTTCAGCGGGGGCGCGGTCAAGGTGGCCCTCGTGCGGCAGAGCGGCGCCGGTGACTACTTCGAGCAGTGGGGCAACGGCGCGAAGGCGCAGGCCAAGGCTCTCGGCATCGATTTGACCGTGTACGACGCCCAGGCCGACAACGCCAAGCAGGCCACCGACCTGTCCTCGGCCATCAATTCCGGCGCCAAGGCGATCATCATCGACCACGGCTTCCCGGCGACCATCCAGCCGGAGATCGACAAGGCCGTGAAGAAGGGCATCAAGGTCGTCGTCTACGACGTCGAGACCTCGACCGAGGGCGTGGTCAGCACCGAGCAGGACGACGCCAGCATGGCCCAGGCCGTTCTCGACGTGATGGCGAAGGAGGTCGGCAAGGACGCCAAGGTCGGCTATGTCAACGTCGCCGGTTACGCCGCCCTCGACAAGCGCGACAGCGTCTGGAGGAAGACGGCCGACGCGCAGGGCTGGAAGCAGGAGTTCAAGGTCGGCAAGGTCACCGACTCCACGGCCACCGACAACGTGCCCCTCGTCTCCGCCGCGCTGACCCAGCACCCGGACGTGGCCGGCGTGTTCGCCCCCTACGACGAGCTCGCCAAGGGCGCCGTCCTCGCCGTGCAGAACAAGAAGCTCCAGGACAAGGTGAAGGTCTTCGGCGCCGACGTCTCCAACGCCGACATCCAGAACATGACGGCCGCGGACAGCCCGTGGGTCGCCACGGCGGGCACCGACCCGTCCGCGGTCGGCGCCGCCGTCGTCCGTACGACCGCGCTGGAGCTGGCCGGCGAGCTGAACAAGAACACGGTCTCCTTCCCGGCCGTCGCCATCACCCAGGACTTCCTGCGCGAGAAGAAGATCGAGAACATGGACCAGCTGCGCGAGGCGCTGCCCGCGCTGAACCTGTCCAAGGTCAGCACCGCGGACTGGATCTCCAATGTCGCCCACTGATCCTGTTTCAGCGGCGCCGACGGCGCCTGCGGCCGTCGGGCTCACCGACGTCAGCATGGCCTTCGGGGGCAAGACGGTCCTCGCCGGTGTCTCGCTCGACATCGCCCCGGGCAGCGTGGTCGCGCTGCTCGGCGCGAACGGGGCCGGCAAGTCGACGCTGATCAAGATCCTGTCCGGCGTGCACGCGGGCCATGGGGGAGAGGTACGGGTGGACGGCAAGCCGGTATCCCTCAACACCCCTCTCGCCGCACGGCAGTTGGGCATCCAGACCGTGCACCAGCGTATCTCCGAAGGCATCGTTCCCGGCCTGACCGTCGCCGAGAACCTGGTCTTCGAGGAGCTGGCGCAGCGGCGCGGGAACCCGTTCGTGAACGGCGGGCGGGTCCTCGCCCGCGCCCGTGAGATCCAGTCGTCCCTCGGCCTCGGCTGGAACGACTCGCTGCTCAGGAAGGACGTCACCGAACTCGGCATCTCCGACCGCCAGTTGCTGATCCTCGCCCGAGCGCTGGCCACCCGCCCCCGCCTGCTGATCCTCGACGAGCCGACCTCGGCGCTGTCGGCGGCCGAGGCGGAACGGCTCTTCGCGCTCGTCGAGAGGATGCGGGACGACGGCATCGCGGTCCTCTACGTCTCCCACCGTCTCGGCGAGATCGACGCGCTCGCCGACCGTCTGGTCGTCCTGCGGGACGGCCGTCTCACCGGGGACCAGACCAAGCCCTTCGACTGGGACGCCGCGCTGCGCGCGATGCTCGCCCAGGCGCAGGAGGCGACGACGGCCCGCCCGGTCCGGCAGGGCGATCGGGGAGACGTCGTCCTCTCCCTGCGGGGCGTCCGTCTCCTTGAGGGCCGAGCGCCGCTCGACCTCGACCTCCGAACCGGCGAAGTCACCGGCGTGGTGGGTCTCTTGGGTGCCGGAAAGACCGAGCTGGCACGCGGCCTGTTCGGCGCGGAACCGTTCCCGGAGGGCACGGTCGAGCTCGACGGCAAGCCCTACGAACCCCGCCGCCCCGCCGACGCCATCCGCGGCGGGATCCACCTGGTCCCCGAGGACCGGCACGCCGACGCCCTCGTCCCCGGCTGGTCGGTGGCGCGGAACATCTCGCTGCCGTTCCTCAAGTCCCTGTCGAGGGCCGGACTCGTGAGCCGCTCCCGCGAGGACGCCCAGGGCCGCGAGGCCATCGACGCCCTCGGTGTCGTCGCCCGCGACGAGCACAGCACCGTGGAGGAGTTGTCCGGCGGCAACCAGCAGAAGGTCGTCGTCGGCCGCTGGCTCGCGAAGACCCCACGCGTCCTCATCCTGGACGAGCCGTTCCGAGGTGTGGACATCGGCGCCCGCCGGGACATCGGCCGCCGCGCCCGTTCCCTGGCCGCCGAGGGCGCCGCCGTGCTCGTCCTGTCCGCCGACGTCGACGAGGTCCTGGAGGTCGCCGACCGGGTCGTCGTCCTCGCGGCCGGCGAGGTCCGCCTCGACGCGTACGGCGAGGACGCGGAACGCGACCGCGTGATCCAGACCATCGCCGTCTCCGTCTGAGTCCCTCCGACACCCGCCGCCGAGGAAGAACACCCCATGACCACCACAGGCACCTCATGAACACCACAGGCACCTCATGACCACCACGCAGAGCACCGAGGTCCCCGTCAAGGCGGCGCTCCCGCCCGCGGCCTCCACCGCCGTGCGCGTCCAGAACGCCGTGATCAAGTACGGCTTCATCTTCGTCACGGTCGCGCTGTTCGCGTACTTCGCGCTGAGCGAGGGGTCCTTCCGCGAGTCGGCGACCCTTCTCGACACCCTCCGCTATGTCTCCGTCGCCGCCATCCTCGGCCTGGGTGTCACCCTCACCATGGCCGTCGGCGGGATGGACATGTCGGTGGGCGCGGTCGCCGGCCTCGGGGTCTCGGTCGCCGCCCAGACGATGGTCGTCTTCAACCAGGTCGGCACGGTCGCGATCCTCGCGGTGCTGGCGGCGGGCGCGCTGGCGGGCCTGCTGAACGCCCTCCTGATCGTCGTCCTGAAGATCCCCGACATGCTGGCCACCCTCGGCACCATGTTCGTGATCCAGGGCAGCAAGCTCATCCTGGTCGACGGCCAGTCCATCACCCCCGGCATGACGATGTCCGACGGATCGACGGCCCCCGGCAGGTTCACCGCCGGGTTCCTGCGCATCGACCGCGGCACGGTCCTCGGCATCCCGGTCTCCGTGCTGGTCTTCGGCGGTCTGACCGTCGTCGCCTGGGTCTTCCTCGCCCGCACCCGCTGGGGCCGCGTGCTGTACGCCATCGGCGCCAACCCCGAGGCGTCCCGGCTGGCCGGCATCCGCGTCGGCGCCTACCGGGCCCTCGCCTACGTCCTGTCCGGTGTCCTCGCCTCCGTCGGCGGCCTGATCCTGGCGTCCCGCATCGGGCAGGGCGACGTGTCGGCCGGTACCTCCCAGCTGCTGGAGGCGGTCGCGGTGGCGCTGGTCGGCACGTCGGTGCTGGGCCGCGGGCGCCCCAATGTCTGGGGCACGGCGCTGGGCGCGGTGCTGATCGGCATCATCACCACCGGCCTGACCATCAAGGGCCTGCCGTACTACACCCAGGACGTCGTCGAGGGCGCGGTTCTCATCCTCGCCCTGGTCTTCAGCTTCACCCTGTCCAAGCGCCGTACCGCATAAGGGAGTTCACGAGCCATGGGCTACCGCATCCTGGAGACCGACGACATCCCCGGCTACCTGCGCGAGCGGGGCCACTGGGACCACGCCGGCGGCATCCACGTCCGCGAGGTCTCCGACGGCAACATGAACCGGGTCTTCCTGGCCGGCTCCGCCGACGGCACCCGCCGCCTCGCCGTCAAGCAGGCCCTGCCCTGGGTCCGGGTCGCGGGCCCGTCCTGGCCGATGAGCCCCGACCGCGCCGACGCCGAGGCACGGGCGTACGAGCGGATCGCCGAGGTCGCCCCCGACGAGATCCCGGCGGTCCACGGCTACGACCCCGAGAACCACGCCCTCGTCATGGAGGACATGTCCGACCTGGAGGTCCTGCGCACGCTCCTGAACGAGGGCGCGTCCTACGGTCCCCACACCTCCGCGCGGATCGGCGAACTGGTCGCCCGGCTCTCCTTCAGCACCAGCGACTTCGGGATGCCCTCCGCCGAACGCAAGGCCCTGATCGCGGCCTCCGTCAGCCCGGAGCTGTGCAAGATCACCGAAGACGTGGTGCTGTCCGAGCCGTACGTCGAGCACGAGCACAACCACTGGCATCCGCGACTGGACGACCTGGCCGCCGAGTTCCGCGCCGACACCCGGCTGCGCACCGAGGTGGCCGACCTCCGCCACACGTTCATGACCAGCGCCCAGGCCCTCCTCCACGGCGACCTGCACACCGGCAGCGTCATGGTCGGGGAACGTCAGGGAGCCCCGGTAGTCCGGGTCTTCGACCCGGAGTTCTCCTTCGTCGGCCCGATCGGCTTCGACCTCGGCCTGTACTGGGCCAACGCCCTGGTGTCGGAGGAACGGGCCCGTTCGCTCGGCACACTGTCCGACCACGCCGGCCAACTCCGCCTGTGCTGGGAGGCGTTCGAGGCGGAGTTCCGCCGTCTGTGGCCCACCCGCGTCGACGCCTTCTTCGACGACGCCTACCTCGACCGCTTCCTGCGCCGCGTCTGGACGGACTCCGTCGGCTACGCCGGCACGGAGATCGTCCGCCGCGTCATCGGTTTCGCCCACCTGTCGGACCTGACGACCCTGGCGGACCCCGTCCCGGCGTCCCGGCGGGCGCTGCTGCTGGGGCGGGAACTGATCGTGCGCCGGCGGGAGCTGGACGACGTCACCGCCGTACGCGAGGTTGTGGAGTCCCTCACCTGAACCGTCTGCCGGTCAGCGGGCCGGATCCGCCCGACCGGGCACGCCGAAGGGGCGGCTCCGCCGGCGTGGAGCCGCCCCTTCGGCGTCGTACGGCCTGCTTCGCCGCCTACTTCTTGTCGAGCAGGTCCCCCACCTTCGCGCGGACCTCGTCGGTCGCCAGACCCCGGATCGTCAGCGTGGTCCGGCGGCGCAGCACGTCGTCCGGCGTCTGGGCCCACTCGTTGTCGCGGGCGTAGACGACCTGGGCCCAGATCTCCGGGGCGTCCGGGTGGACCCGCTCGCCGAGCTCGGGGCTCTCGTTGGCCAGCCGGGCGATGTCGAGGGCCAGCGAACCGTAGTGCGTGGCCAGGTGCCTGGCCGTGTCCGGCGCCATGCGCGGGCCGGACGCCGGGTTGTCGACCAGCAGCCGGTGGGCGATGGCGCGCGGATTGGCGACACCGGGCAGCGGCAGCTTCTTCGGCAGCGAGGCGACCGGCTCGAAGTCGTCGCCCAGCGGGTGGCCCGGCAGCGCCTCCAGCTTCTTCATCACCGTACGGCCGATGTGCCGGAAGGTGGTCCACTTGCCGCCCGCGACCGACAGCATCCCGCCCCGGCCCTCGGTCACCACCGTCTCGCGCTTGGCCTTCGCCGTGCTGCCGGGGCCGCCCGGCAGCACCCGCAGACCGGCGAACGCGTACGTGATGAGGTCCCGGTCCAGCTGCTGGTCGCGGATGGAGAACGCGGCCTCGTCGAGTATCTGGGCGGTGTCCTTCTCGGTGACGGCGACGTCCGCCGGGTCGCCCTCGTACTCCTCGTCGGTGGTGCCGAGCAGCAGCATGTCCTCCCACGGGAGGGCGAAGGTGATCCGGTACTTGTCGATCGGGGTCGCCAGCGCGGCCTTCCAGGGGGAGGTGCGCTTCAGGACCAGGTGCGCGCCCTTGGACAGCCGGATCGACGGGGCCGCGTCCGGGTCCTCCATCCTGCGCAGGTGGTCGACCCAGGGGCCGGTGGCGTTCAGCACGAGGCGGGCGTTCACGCCGAACTCGTCACCGGAGAGGCGGTCACGCAGCTCGGCGCCGGTCACCCGGCCGCCGGTGAAGCGCAGGCCGCTCACCTCGGCGTGGTTCAGCACCACCGCGCCCGCCTCGACGGCCGCGCGGACCGTCATCAGCGCCATGCGCGCGTCGTTCATCTGGTCGTCGCCGTACACGGCCACGGCCTTGAGGTTCTCGGTGCGCAGCTCGGGCACGTCCCGCGCGGCCTTCGACGGGCTCAGCAGGTGGCCCACGCCGTCACCGAACGCCGACAGCGCGGAGTAGGCGAAGACGCCCGCCCCGAGCTTCGCCGCGCCGTGCGGCCCGCCCTTGTACACGGGGAGGTAGAACGTGAGCGGGTTCGCCAGGTGGGGGGCCACCTGACGGGAGACCGCACGGCGCTCGAAGTGGTTCTCCGCCACCAGCTTCACCGCGCCGGTCTGCAGGTAGCGCAGACCGCCGTGGAGCAGCTTGGAGGAGGCGGAGGAGGTGGCACCGGCGAAGTCGCCGGCGTCGACCAGGGCCACCCGCAGGCCGGACTGCGCGGCGTGCCAGGCGGTGGAGATGCCCAGGATGCCGCCGCCGATGACGAGAAGGTCGTACGCCGCCTTGGAGAGCTGCTCCCGGGTCTCGGCTCGGCTCGGATTCGAGCCGAAGGCCGGGCGCGTACCGAGGGCAGGTACGGACTGCAGGGTGGACTGACTGGTCATTTCGGGTTCTTACTCCTCGTCAGCTTTCGTCTTCGATCCAGCCCATGGTCCGCTCGACGGCCTTGAGCCAGCTCTTGTACTCACGGTCGCGGGTGTCCGCGTCCATGCGGGGGGTCCACTCGGCGGCCCGCCGCCAGTTGGCGCGCAGCTCGTCGGTGCTGGTCCAGAAGCCGACGGCGATACCGGCGGCGTAGGCGGCGCCGAGGCAGGTGGTCTCGGCGACCATCGGACGCACCACGGGCGCGTCCAGGAAGTCCGAGAGCGTCTGCATCAGCAGGTTGTTGGAGGTCATGCCGCCGTCGACCTTCAGGGCCGTGAGCTCGACGCCGGAGTCCTTGGTCATGGCGTCGCTGATCTCACGGGTCTGCCAGGCCGTGGCCTCCAGGACGGCGCGCGCGAGGTGCGCCTTCGTCACGTACCGGGTCAGGCCGGCGATCACCCCGCGGGCGTCCGGGCGCCAGTACGGGGCGAACAGGCCGGAGAAGGCCGGCACGAAGTACGCGCCGCCGTTGTCCTCGACCGTCAGCGCCAGCGTCTCGATCTCGGCGGCCGTGGAGATCAGGCCCATCTGGTCGCGCATCCACTGCACCAGCGAACCGGTGACGGCGATCGAGCCCTCCAGGGCGTAGACCGGCTTGTCGTCGCCGATCCGGTAGCCCACGGTGGTCAGCAGCCCGCTGTACGAGTTGATGATCTTCTCACCGGTGTTCATCAGCATGAACGTGCCGGTGCCGTACGTCGACTTGGCCTCGCCCTCGGCGAAACAGGTCTGGCCGAACAGGGCCGCCTGCTGGTCGCCGAGCGCGGAGGCGACCGGGATGCCGCCGAGCAGGTCGCCGAGCTTGCCGCCGGTGATCTCGCCGTAGACCTCGGCGGAGGAGCGGATCTCGGGCAGCATCGCCAGCGGCACGCCGATGGACTCGGCGATCTTCTCGTCCCACTCCAGGGTGTGCAGGTTCATCAGGAGGGTGCGGGAGGCGTTGGTGACGTCGGTGACGTGCCGGCCGCCGTCGACGCCGCCGGTCAGGTTCCAGATGACCCAGCTGTCCATGGTGCCGAAGAGGATGTCGCCGGCCTCGGCGCGCTCCCGCAGGCCCTCGACGTTGTCCAGCAGCCAGCGGGCCTTCGGACCGGCGAAGTAGGAGGCCAGGGGGAGGCCGGTCTGGCGGCGGAAGCGGTCCTGGCCGACGTTGCGGCCGAGTTCGCGGCACAGGGCGTCGGTGCGGGTGTCCTGCCAGACGATGGCGTTGTGCACGGGCTCACCGGTGTTCTTGTCCCAGAGCAGAGTGGTCTCGCGCTGGTTGGTGATGCCGATGGCCTTGATGTCGTCGCGGGTGATGCCGGCCTTCGCGATGGCGGAGGCGACGACCTCCTCGACGTTGGTCCAGATCTCGGTGGCGTTGTGCTCCACCCAGCCCGGCTTGGGGAAGATCTGCTCGTGCTCCTTCTGGTCGACGGAGACGATCCGGCCGTCCCGGTCGAAGACGATGCAGCGGCTGGAGGTGGTGCCCTGGTCGATGGCGGCGATGAACGGCCCGGCGGTGTGGGCGTCGGTCACTGTGTGCTCCTGAGGGGTTCCGTGGTCATGGGGTCTGCTTCTACTGCTGCTCAAGTGCTTCGAAGAGTGCTCTGTCCGAAGAGTGCTCTAAGCAAAAGCGACGTTGTAGATGCCTGCCGCGATGGCGCCGCCGATCAGCGGACCCACCACCGGGATCCAGGCGTAGCCCCAGTCGGAGCCGCCCTTGTTGGGCAGAGGCAGGAGGGCGTGCACGATGCGCGGACCGAGGTCACGGGCCGGGTTGATCGCGTAGCCGGTCGGGCCGCCGAGGGACAGGCCGATCGAGACCACCACGAGCGCGGTGATCAGGGCTCCGAGGGTGCCCAGTCCCTTGCCGCTGTCGTTCAGGCCCTGCGTGAGGACGGCGAGCACCAGCACCACGGTGCCGATGATCTCGGTGGCGAGGTTCTGCCACACGACCCGGATCTCGGGGCCGGTGGAGAAGATGCCCAGCACCGGGCCGGCGCCCTTCTCCTGGGCCTCGACGGCCTTGACGCCGGTGTCCTGCGCGCCCGGACCGCCGACGATCTCCCGGTCGGTGAGGTGCGCGTGGAACTGGCCGTAGTAGGCGACCCAGACCAGGGCCGCGCCGATCGCGGCGCCGAGCAACTGCCCGGCCCAGTAGACCGGGACGTTGCTCCAGTCGTCGTCCTTGATGGCGATCGCGAGCGTCACGGCCGGGTTGAGGTGGGCGCCGGAGAGCGGCGCCGAGGTGTACACGGCCGTCAGTACGGCGAAACCCCACCCGAAGGTGATGGCGAGCCAGCCGGCGTTACGGGCCTTGGAGGCCTTCAGCGTGACGGCGGCACAGACGCCGCCGCCGAGCAGGATGAGTATGGCGGTACCGATGGTCTCGCCGATGAAGATGTCGGAGCTGGACACCCGCGACTCCTTTGTCCTTCGTCCAGGGGAAGAGCTGCCGGCCCTTGGCGTTGTCACACTGTAACGCCTATTGCCGGTCGGTGTTCGACAATGTCGACCGATGGACGGGAGTCTTGCTCCGGGGTTACGGGCACGTCAAGAGTTCTGTAATCGAAAACACGATCGTTATTGATTGCCGTGTGCTATCGATCGGGCGCCGCCCCCCGTGACCGGGGCATCCCGGCGCACGAGAGGGCCGGAACGCCCACGGCGTCCCGGCCCTTCGGTGCTGCCTCGTCGGTGTCGGCTCGCCTGAGTCGGCTCGTCGGTGTCCGGCTCGTCGGCGTCGGCTCGTGCCGGGCCGCTCAGAACCGTCCGGCGCCCAGGTCCCGCGACACCGCGCGGGCGCAGTCCCGCACCGCCGCGATCAGCTCGGGGCGCAGCTCACCGTCCCGGCGCAGCCGCTCCACGGCCCCGGTGATGCCGACCGCGCCCACCGGCATGCGGCGTCGGTCGTGGATGGGGGCGGCGATGGAGGCGACGCCCTCCCACGTCTCCTCGACGTCGGCCGCGTACCCACGCGCGCGCGTGACGTCGAGGATGTGCTCGAAGTCGTCCAGGTCGCAGACCGTCCGGTCAGTGAAGGGCTTGCGGTCGCTCTCCAGCGCCTCGCTGTGCGCGACCGGGTCGTACGCCGACAGGACCTTGCCCAGGGCCGTGCAGTGCAGGGGCTGCATGGCCCCGATCTCCAGCACCTGCCGGCTGTCGTCGGGCCGGAAGACGTGGTGCACGACCAGCACGCCCTGCTGGTGCAGCACGCCCAGGTGGACGCTCTCGCCGCTGGAGCGGGCCAGGTCGTCGGTCCACACCAGGGCCCGCGCCCGCAGCTCGTGCACGTCGAGGTAGGTGGTGCCCAGGCGCAGCAGCTCGGCGCCCAGCTGGTAGCGCCCGGAGGTGTCGTCCTGCTCCACGAAGCCCTCCTGCTGGAGGGTGCGCAGGATGCCGTGCGCGGTGCCCTTGGCGAGGCCCAGGGACGAGGCGATGTCGGACAGGCCGAGTCTCCGCTCGCCGCCCGCGAGGAGCCGCAGCATCGCGGCCGCACGTTCCAGCGACTGGATGTTCCGCGCCATCGCCGTCCTGCCTCCGTCCCCTTCGGTCGCCCACCCGCGACGCCCGCTGCCGCCGTTCGGCAATGTCGAACACTACCGGTCCGTGCCGACCTCTCGCTAATGGTCGGTCCACATCCGTCGTGTCACTCGTATCCCGCTGGCGGCCCGCGCGTCGTCCTCGTCCGTCCCGTGGACGCCCCGACCGCCGCAGCGGGGACCCGGCTACCCTGGCGGGGTGCGCCCCGCGGACCGTCTCGCGGGCGCGCGGAAGCCGACAGCCGTCGCACCTAAGGGAGCCCCTTCATGGCCTCGTTGCCACCGACCCCTTCCGCCGACAGCCGGACCCGTGTGTCCGCGCTCCGCGAGGCGCTCGCCACCCGTGTGGTGGTCGCCGACGGAGCGATGGGCACGATGCTTCAGGCCCAGGATCCGACCCTGGAGGACTTCGAGAACCTCGAAGGCTGCAACGAGATCCTGAACGTCACCCGCCCCGACATCGTCCGCTCCGTCCACGACGCGTACTTCGCCGCGGACGTCGACTGCGTGGAGACGAACACCTTCGGGGCCAACCACTCGGCCGCGGCCGAGTACGAGATCTCCGACCGCGTGTACGAGCTGTCCGAGGCGGGAGCCCGCATCGCCCGCGAGGCCGCCGACGAGCACGCCGCCCGCGACGGCCGTACCCGCTGGGTGCTGGGCTCGATCGGCCCGGGCACCAAGCTGCCCACCCTCGGCCACATCGCGTACGGCACGATCCGCGACGGCTACCAGGCCAACGCCGAGGGCCTGCTGGCCGGCGGCGCCGACGCCCTGATCGTCGAGACCACCCAGGACCTTCTGCAGACCAAGGCCTCCGTCCTGGGCGCCCGGCGCGCCATGGAGGCGACCGGCGTCGAGGTGCCCCTGCTGGTCTCCATGGCCTTCGAGACCACCGGCACCATGCTGCTCGGCTCCGAGATCGGCGCCGCGCTGACCGCGCTGGAGCCCCTCGGCATCGACATGATCGGCCTGAACTGCTCGACCGGCCCGGCCGAGATGAGCGAGCACCTGCGCTACCTCACCCGGCACTCCCGCATCCCGCTGCTGTGCATGCCGAACGCGGGCCTGCCCATCCTCACCAAGGACGGCGCGCACTTCCCGCTCGACCCCGAGGGACTGGCCGACGCGCAGGAGACCTTCGTCCGGGACTACGGCCTGTCCCTGATCGGCGGCTGCTGCGGCACCACCCCCGAGCACCTGCGCCAGGTCGTCGAGCGCGTCCGTGACGTCACGCCCGGCGAGCGGGACCCGCGCCCCGAGCCGGGGGCCGCCTCCCTTTACCAGACGGTCTCCTTCCGTCAGGACACCGCGTACCTGGCCATCGGCGAGCGCACCAACGCCAACGGCTCGAAGAAGTTCCGCGAGGCCATGCTGGACGGCCGCTGGGACGACTGTGTGGAGATGGCCCGCGAGCAGATCCGCGAGGGCGCGCACATGCTCGACCTGTGCGTGGACTACGTCGGCCGCGACGGCGTCGCCGACATGGAGGAGCTGGCCGGCCGCTTCGCCACCGCCTCCACCCTGCCGATCGTCCTGGACTCCACCGAGGTCGAGGTGTTGCGGGCCGGCCTGGAGAAGCTCGGCGGACGCGCGGTCATCAACTCCGTCAACTACGAGGACGGCGACGGCCCCGAGTCCCGGTTCGCGAAGGTCACCGAGCTGGCGCGGGAGCACGGCGCCGCGCTGATCGCGCTGACCATCGACGAGGAGGGCCAGGCCCGTACGCCGGAGCACAAGGTCGCGATCGCCGAGCGGCTGATCGCCGACCTGACCGGCAACTGGGGCATCCACGAGTCGGACATCCTCGTCGACACCCTGACCTTCACCATCTGTACGGGTCAGGAGGAGTCCCGCAAGGACGGCGTCGCCACCATCGAGGCGATCCGCGAACTCAAGCGCCGCCACCCGGACGTGCAGACCACCCTCGGCCTGTCGAACATCTCCTTCGGCCTCAACCCGGCCGCCCGCGTCCTGCTCAACTCCGTCTTCCTCGACGAGTGCGTCAAGGCGGGCCTGGACTCGGCGATCGTCCACGCGTCGAAGATCCTGCCCATCGCCCGCTTCACCGAGGAGGAGGTCCAGACGGCCCTCGACCTCATCTACGACCGCCGCGCCGAGGGCTACGACCCGCTGCAGAAGCTCATGCAGCTCTTCGAGGGCGCCACCACCAAGTCCCTGAAGGCGGGCCGGGCGGAGGAACTGGCCGCCCTGCCGCTGGACGAACGTCTCAAGCGCCGCATCATCGACGGCGAGAAGAACGGCCTGGAGGCCGACCTCGCCGCCGCCCTGGAGACCCGCCCGGCCCTGGACATCGTCAACGAGACCCTGCTGGACGGCATGAAGGTGGTCGGCGAGCTGTTCGGTTCCGGCCAGATGCAGCTGCCGTTCGTCCTGCAGTCCGCCGAGGTGATGAAGACCGCGGTGGCCTACCTGGAACCGCACATGGAGAAGGTCGAGGGCGACGAGGCCGGCAAGGGCACCATCGTGCTCGCCACCGTGCGCGGCGACGTGCACGACATCGGCAAGAACCTCGTCGACATCATCCTCACCAACAACGGCTACAACGTCGTCAACCTCGGCATCAAGCAGCCGGTCTCCGCGATCCTGGAGGCCGCCGAGGAGCACCGCGCCGACGTCATCGGCATGTCGGGGCTGCTGGTGAAGTCCACGGTGATCATGAAGGAGAACCTTCAGGAGCTCAACCAGCGCGGCATGGCCGCCGACTTCCCGGTCATCCTCGGCGGCGCGGCCCTGACCCGGGCGTACGTCGAACAGGACCTGCACGAGATCTACGAGGGCGAAGTCCGCTACGCCCGCGACGCGTTCGAGGGGCTGCGCCTGATGGACGCCCTGATCGGCGTCAAGCGGGGCGTGCCCGGGGCGAAGCTGCCGGAGCTCAAGCAGCGCCGGGTGCGCGCGGCCGCCGCCGCCGGCGAGGTCGAGGAGCGTCCGGAGGAGGGCCACGTCCGCTCCGACGTCGCCACCGACAACCCGGTGCCCACCCCGCCGTTCTGGGGCTCCCGCGTCATCAAGGGCGTCCAGCTCAAGGAGTACGCGAGCTGGCTCGACGAAGGCGCCCTGTTCAAGGGCCAGTGGGGGCTCAAGCAGGCGCGCACCGGCGACGGGCCCTCCTACGAGGAACTCGTGGAGACCGAGGGCCGGCCCCGGCTGCGCGGGCTGCTGGACCGGCTGCAGACCGAGAACCTCCTCGAAGCGGCCGTCGTCTACGGCTACTTCCCGTGCGTGTCCAAGGACGACGACCTGATCATCCTGGACGAACAGGGCAACGAGCGCACCCGCTTCACCTTCCCGCGCCAGCGCCGCGGCCGCCGGCTGTGCCTGGCCGACTTCTTCCGGCCGGAGGAGTCGGGACAGACGGACGTGGTCGGCCTCCAGGTCGTCACCGTCGGCTCCCGGATCGGCGGGGAGACCGCGAAGCTCTTCGAGTCCAACGCCTACCGCGACTACCTCGAACTGCACGGCCTGTCCGTGCAGTTGGCGGAGGCGCTCGCCGAGTACTGGCACGCCCGCGTGCGCTCCGAGCTCGGCTTCGCCGGCGAGGACCCGAACGACGTGGAGGAGATGTTCGCCCTGAAGTACCGGGGCGCCCGCTTCTCCCTGGGCTACGGCGCCTGCCCGAACCTGGAGGACCGCGCCAAGATCGCCGACCTGCTCCAGCCGGAGCGGATCGGCGTCCACCTGTCCGAGGAGTTCCAGCTGCACCCGGAGCAGTCCACCGACGCCATCGTGATCCACCACCCGGAGGCGAAGTACTTCAACGCCCGGTGAGGCGCCTCCCCGGGCGTTGCGGTGTGTCTCACAGAGCGCGCTGATCGGATAAGTCGTACACTGGTCGGTCCACTGCAGGCCGGTTCCCCGTGCGGGAACCGGCCTGCTCGTCCCTCAAGGAGGTACGTGGATGACCAGCACGGTTCCCGCGGTAGGAACCCGTACGGCCGAAGGCTCCGCGCTGCAGGCCGTGCTTCTCGACATGGATGGCACCCTGGTGGACACCGAGGGCTTCTGGTGGGACGTCGAGGTGGAGGTCTTCGCCCGCCTCGGGCACACCCTGGACGACTCCTGGCGCCACGTCGTGGTCGGCGGTCCCATGACCCGCAGCGCGGGGTTCCTCATCGAGGCCACCGGCGCCGACATCACCCTGCCCGAGCTCTCGGTGCTGCTCAACCAGGGCTTCGAGGAGCGCATCGGCCGCGCGCTGCCCATGATGCCCGGGGCCGCCCGGCTGCTCGCCGAGCTGGCCGCGCACGAGATCCCCACGGCGCTGGTCTCGGCCTCGCACCGGCGGATCATCGACCGGGTGCTGGCCTCGCTCGGACCCCAGTACTTCGCGCTGACCGTCGCCGGCGACGAGGTGGCCCGCACCAAGCCGCACCCCGACCCGTACCTGTTCGCCGCCGCCGGACTCGGCGCGGACCCGGCCCGGTGCGCGGTCGTCGAGGACACCGCGACCGGCGTCGCCGCGGCCGAGGCCGCCGGCTGCCACGTCGTGGCGGTGCCCTCCGTGACGCCCATCAGCCCGGCCGACCGGCGCACCGTCGTCACCTCGCTGGAAGAGGTGGACCTGGCATTCCTGCGCGGTCTGATGGTGTCCTGAGGGCGCCTTGATGACGCAAATGCGCCGGGTGTTCACCCAGCGTGCGGTACCGATAGGACGTGAATTCCACGGGACGTGTCCGAAGGAATTCGCACCGCGCCGGATGGCTGAATTCCGGTGTCTCTCCACCCTGTCGGGTATGTGAGGTTTCCCACGCCGTCAGGGCTCGACAGGACGAGGCCGGTGTGCCGCCCCTCCCTGTTCAGGGGGTGCGGACGCGCCCATGTGTCCCGATTGGTGAAAGCCTGCACGAATCCTTCCACCCTCGGGCTTTCGGTCCGTCCGCACCCGGTTCCGCTGCGTGATGGGCCCTCAACTCCAGTCGTCGCGAACCCTCGTGCCGGTGCGGACTAATCTCCTAGCGAGAACCTCACCCTTACCCCGTGATCCGCATCGACACCCCTGTATGTCGGGTACACGGACTCGACAGCTCTGGAGAACTTCGAGCATGAACCGCAAGACTTTGGTGCTGCCGGCCGTGATCGGCCTGCTGGCGCCGGTGCTCGCAGCCTGCGGTGGGTCCGGCAGCGGGAGTGACGGTGGCGGCGCGATCGTCGTCGGCACCACGGACCGGTTCAGCGCCACGAAGGACGCCCCGGCGCCCCTCGACCCCGCCTACGCCTACGACGTCGGCACCTGGAACATCCTGCGCCAGACCGTGCAGACCCTGATGATCATGCCGAAGGGCGACGGCGACCCGGTGCCCGAGGCCGCCGAGCGGTGCGGCTTCACCGACAGCGGCAACGAGCGCTACGCCTGCACCCTGCGCGAGGGCCTGAAGTTCGCCGACGGCACGACCGTCACCGCCCAAGACGTGAAGTACTCCATCGACCGCGCCCGCGCCCTGAAGGCCGACAGCGGTGTCTTCGCGCTGCTGTCCACCATCGACACCGTGGAGACCCAGGGCGACCGCGAGGTGATCTTCCACCTCAAGACGGCCGACGCCACCTTCCCGTTCAAGCTGTCGACCCCCGTCGCGGGCATCGTCAACCCCGACGACTACGCCAAGGGCAAGCTGCGCGACGGCTTCGACGTGGACGGCTCCGGCCCGTACACGCTGAAGGCCGAGGTCGACAACGACGCGCTCGTCAACGTCGTGTTCACCAAGAACCCCCACTACAAGGGGACGCTGAAGGTGAACAACGACGAGGTCGAGATGCGCTCCTTCGACGACGCCGACGCGATGGGCGCCGCGCTCGGCGACGGCGACATCGACGTGATGACCCGCACCATGTCGCCGGAGCAGATCGACAAACTGGCCAACGCCTCGGGCGGCGACATCGACCTCGTCGAACTGGCCGGCCTGGAGATCCGCTACCTCGGCTTCAACACCGACGCGCCGTCCGTGAAGTCCAAGGCGGTCCGCGAGGCGATGGCCCAGGTCATCAACCGCAGCGAACTCGTCGCCAAGGTGTACGGCTCGCAGGCCGAACCGCTGTACTCGATGGTCCCGGCCAGCATCACCGGCCACTCCAACGCGTTCTTCAACACCTACGGCGACCCGAACGCCGCCAAGGCCAAGTCGGTGCTGGCCCAGGCCAACATCACCACGCCGGTGAAGCTGACCATGCACTACACGACCGACCACTACGGTCCGGCCACCAAGCAGGAGTTCGAGGTGCTGCAGAAGCAGCTCAACGACACCAAGCTGTTCGACGTCGACATCCAGGGCACGCCCTGGGAGACCTTCCGCCCCGCCGAGCAGAAGGGCGCGTACGACGTCTACGGCATGGGCTGGTTCCCGGACTTCCCGGACGCCGACAACTACCTGGCGCCGTTCCTCGACGCGGACAACACCATCGGCTCGCCGTACGTGAACAACAAGATCCGCAAGACGCTGATCCCGGAGTCCCGCCGCGAGTCGGACCGGCTCGCCGCCGCCACCAGCCTGAACGACATCCAGGACATCGTCGCCGACGACGTGCCCGTTCTGCCGCTGTGGCAGGGCAAGCAGTACGTCGCCGCACGCGACACCATCACGGGCACCGCGTACGCGCTCAACTCCTCCTCGACGCTTCAGCTCTGGGAGCTGGGCCGCGGTGTGAGCGACTGACACAGCCCCCCGTGCCCGGGGTCCGGAGGAACGACCCCGGGGACCCGCACACCGACGACAAGGCACCTGCACGTGAACCTGCGTAACCCGTGGCCGGTCCTGCCCCTCGTGGCAGGGCTGGCCTCCGGCCTGTTGACCGCCTGCGGAACCCAGACCGGTGACTCAGGGAGCAGCGGCTCGTCCGTGGTCATGGGGATGTCCGACGACGTCCTGGCCACCGACCCCGCCTCCGGCTACGATCCCGGCTCCTGGCTGCTGTTCAACAACGTCTTCCAGTCGCTGCTCAGCTTCCCCAAGGGGAGCACCGAACCGCAGCCGGAGGCCGCCGAGACCTGTTCCTTCACGGACGCTCGGACCCAGGTCTACCGGTGCACGCTGAAAGACGGCCTGAAGTTCAGCAACGGTGACCCGCTCACCTCGAAGGACGTCAAGTTCTCCTTCGACCGGATGCTGAAGATCAACCACCCCGCCGGTCCCGCGATCATGTTCCCGATGCTCGACAAGGTCGAGACGCCGGACGAGGAGACGGTGGTCTTCCACCTCAACACGCCCGACGCCACCTTCCCGAGCAAGATCGCCTCGGGAGCCGGCTCCATCGTCGACCACAGGCAGTACGACGCCGACGGGCTGCGCGAGGACGGTCAGGCGGTCGGCTCCGGCCCCTACACGCTGGACTCCTTCAGCGAGGACGAGGCCGTCTTCTCCGTCAACGAGCACTACAAGGGCACCGCCGACGTGCAGAACTCCGGCGTGGTCCTGAAGCAGTTCCACGGCGACCAGTCCGCTCTCAAGCAGGCCCTGCTCGACAACAGGGTCGACATCGCCTACCGCGGCCTCGGCGCGAGCGACATCGCGGACATCGAGCAGGGCGCCGACTCGGGCGTCGAACTCGTCGAGGGCTCCGGCGCCGAGGTCCAGCACCTGGTCTTCAACATGGACGACCCGATCGCCGGACAGCTCGGCGTACGCAAGGCCATGGCCTACCTGATCGACCGCGACGCCCTCATCGACGAGGTCTACCAGGGCACCGCCACCCCGCTGTACTCGATCATCCCGGCCGGTATCGCCGGCCACAACACGGCCTTCTTCGACACCTACGGCGCCCGCCCCTCCAAGGCCGAGGCCGCCGCCGTGCTGCAGGCCGACGGCATCACCGGCAAGGTGAACCTGACGCTCTGGTCCACGCCGTCCCGCTACGGCCCGGCCACCGACGCCCTCCTGACGGCCATCGCCGGCCAGCTCAACGCCAGCGGCCTGTTCGACGCCAAGGTGAAGTCCGTGGCCTTCGACCAGTACGAGAAGGACATCGAGGCCGGCAAGTACGGCGTGTACGTGAAGGGCTGGATCCCCGACTACCCGGACGCCGACAACTTCACGTCCCCCTTCTTCGGCAAGGGCAACGTGCTGGGCAACAACTACGCCAACCGCACCATCACCGGCACCCTCATCCCGCGGACCGCCGCCCAGAGCGACCGCGCCGCCACCGAGACGGACTACGGCAAGCTCCAGGACATCGTCGCCGACGACGTCCCCGTCCTCCCGGTCTGGCAGGCCAAGCAGTACGCCGTCAAGCGCGAGGGCGTCTACGGCCTGGAGTACTGCCTCGACGCCTCGACCGTCTTCCGGTTCTGGGAACTCAGCAAGAGCTGACGGACCGCCGTACGCACACGGAGGGCGCCCCTGCGGACAGGGGCGCCCTGCACGGCGTAGCACCGCTCATGCGTGGTGACGAGGGGTCACTGCGCGCCAGGACGCACCAGCCCGCTCTCGTACGCGTACACCGCGGCCTGCACCCGGTCGCGCAGCCCCAGCTTGGTGAGAACGTGGCCGACGTGCGTCTTGACGGTGGTCTCGCTGACGAACAGGTCGGCGGCGATCTCGGCGTTGGACAGCCCGCGGGCCACCAGCTTCAACACCTCCACCTCGCGGTCGGTCAGCGTGTGCAGGGTGTCCGGCACCGGCTCGTCGCCGGACGGCAGATGCGTGGCGTACTTGTCGAGCAGCCGGCGCGTGATGCTCGGCGCGAGCATCGCCTCACCGGCGGCCACCACCCGGATGGCCTGCACCAGCTCATTGGCCGGGGCGTCCTTCAGCAGGAAGCCGCTGGCACCCGCCCGCAGGGCCTCCACCACGTACTCGTCGAGGTCGAAGGTGGTGAGCACCAGCACCTTGGCCGGGCCGTCCCGCCCCGGCCCGGTGATCTGCCGGGTCGCCTCCACACCGTCCATCCGCGGCATACGGATGTCCATCAGCACCACGTCGGGCTGCAACGCCCGCACCTGGTCCAGAGCCTGAAGGCCGTCTCCGGCCTCGCCGACGACCGCGATCTCCTGCTCGGCCTCCAGAATCATCCGGAAGCCGGTGCGCAGCAACGGCTGGTCGTCGACCAGTAGGACGCGGATGGCCACGTAAGTCTCCTTCGCTAGTCCGGCCCCATTCTGCCCTGCGGCTCACCGCCGGACTCGGCCGCCCCGACCGCGAGCGGATAGGGCGGGGGAGTGCCGCCGAACTCCGGGCAGTGCGCCTGGTGGTCGCACCAGCCGCACAGCTTGGTCGGGCGGGGCCGCCAGTCACCGGTCTCCGTGGCCTGCCGGATGGCCTCCCACAGCGCGTGCAGCTTGCGCTCGACGCGCTCCAGGTCGGCGACGACGGGGTCGTACGTCAGGACGTCACCGCTGCCGAGATAGACGAGCTGCAGCCGGCGCGGCACGACGTTCTTCAGGCGCCACACCACCAGGGCGTAGAACTTCATCTGGAACAGCGCGCCCTCGGCGTACTCGGGCCGGGGCGCCTTGCCCGTCTTGTAGTCGACGATCCGCACCTCACCGGTGGGCGCCACGTCGACCCGGTCGATGATCCCGCGCAGCCTCAGCCCCGAGTCCAGCTCCGTCTCGATGAACAGCTCGCGCTCGACCGGCTCCAGCCGGGTCGGGTCCTCCAGCGTGAACCAGCGCTCCACGAGCTGCTCCGCCTCGCCCAGCCAGCGCGCCAGCCGCTCGCCCTCCGGATCGTCGGCGAACAGCTCGACGACCTCCGGCCGCGACTCCCGCAACCGGTCCCACTGACCCGGGACCAGCGACTTGGCGCGGGGAGCGGTCCGCTCGGCGGCCGGAGCGTCGAAGAGCCGCTCCAGGACCGCGTGCACCAGGGTGCCCCGGGTCGCCGCCTCGCTCGGCTTCTCCGGCAGCCGGTCGATCACCCGGAACCGGTACAGCAGCGGACACTGCATGAAGTCACTGGCACGCGAGGGGGACAGCGAGGCCGGTGCTATGGCGGGGCGCCCGGTCCCGATCACCCGGCCCGCCGCCGTCGCCGGGTCAGCCGTCGCCGTCTCCACTGCCGCCGCCGTCGCGGTCGTCGCCTCGGCCACGGCCGGCGGATCCGCCTGCGCGGTCCCCGGGCCGGCCGTCTTCGCGACGCCCTCGGTGCTCGTCTCCATGACCACAGACCATACGGCCCGCCACTGACAGTGACCCGGGCGCGGTCGTCACCGGCGCCGCGGCCCGGGAACCACAGGGGGTGCCGGGGCGAACGCGACCCGACGGCCGCATACCATCGACCCGAGACCCTCCCGTCCGGCAGGCGCGGGAGACGCTTCGAACGAGGGGACACCGTGGACGAGAGCGGCGGGAGCGGGCAGCCGCGGTCCGGCAACGACGAGCCGACCGAGCGCCCCGCAGCACCTGCGACCCCGGCCACCGACCCCGCACGCCCCGGCCCGCCCCCATACGGCACCGACACCGGCGACGCCCCGCCCGCCGACGAACCCACCATGGTCGTGCGGCGCGCGGACATCCCGGCGGACCCCGCACCCGACGAGACACCCGGGCAGACGCCGGCCGGCGCTGAGACCCCGGAGAGCGAGAGCCCCGGAGACGAGCCCGCCGGGAACGACGCCAAGACCCACGAGCCCCGGACCGGCGCACCCCAGGCCCACGAGCCCCCGGCCCACGCACCTCAGAGCCCCAGAACCGGCGGCGGCCCCGCGGCACCCGGCCAGGACGCGCCGCCCGCCGGCGCCCACCGGCCGGACCCGCCGGCGCCCACCGGCCGGCCCCTCGCCCACGCCGGTGTCACCAAGGGCCGTCCGCCCCGGCGCGAGCGGGGTCCCGGAGGCGGGCTGCTGATGGGGCGGCCGTTCGGCGTGCCCGTGTACGTCGCGCCCAGCTGGTTCCTCGTCGCCGCCCTGATCACCTGGGTGTTCGGCGGCCAGCTCGACCGGGTGCTGCCCGAACTCGGCGCCGCCCGCTACCTGGTCTCCCTCTTCTTCGCGATCGCCTTCTACGCCTCCGTCCTCGTCCACGAACTGGCCCACACGGTGGCGGCCCTGCGCTTCAAGCTCCCGGTCCGCCGCATCCAGCTCCAGTTCTTCGGCGGCGTCTCCGAGATCGAGAAGGAGGCCGAGACCCCGGGCCGGGAGTTCTGGCTGGCCTTCGTCGGCCCCCTGCTCTCCCTCGTCCTCTCCGGCCTCTTCTACCTCGCCCTGCAGCCCGTCGAGCCCGGTACCGTCCCCGGCGTCCTGCTGGCCGGCCTGATGATCTCCAACCTGATCGTCGCCGCCTTCAACCTCCTGCCCGGTCTGCCCCTCGACGGCGGCCGGATGCTCCGCGCCATCGTCTGGAAGATCACCGGCAGGCCCATGACCGGCACCGTCGCCGCGGCCTGGGTCGGCCGGGCCCTCGCCGTCTGCGTCCTGATCGGCCTGCCCCTGCTCACCCAGTCCGGGGCGCTCGGCTCCGACGCCGAGGACAACGTCGGCATGGACACCGTCATGGACGCCCTGCTCGCCGCCATCCTCGCCGCGATCATCTGGACCGGCGCTGGCAACAGCCTGCGCATGGCCCGGCTGCGCGAACACCTGCCCGAGCTGCGCGCCCGCACACTCACCCGCCGCGCGGTCCCCGTCGAGACCGACACCCCCCTCTCGGAGGCCCTGCGCCGCGCCAACGCCGCCGGAGCCCGCGCCCTGGTCGTCGTCGACGCCGACGGCCACCCCGTCTCCCTCGTCCGCGAGGCCGCCATCGTCGGCGTCCCGGAACACCGCCGCCCCTGGGTCGCCGTCAACGGTCTCGCCCAGGACCTCACCGAGGGCATGCGCGTCTCCGCGGAACTGGCCGGGGAGGACCTCCTGGACGCCCTGCGCGCCACCCCCGCCTCCGAGTACCTCGTCGTCGAGGAGACCGGCGAGATCTACGGCGTGCTGTCGGCGGCCGACGTGGAGCGCGCCTTCGTGAAGGCCATGGCCAGGCCCTCCTAGTGGTCCTGGGCCCGCGCCGGGACCGGTAGGCTGGTCACATGTCCGAACCGACCGGTGCCGCCCGCCGACGCGGGCCCTTCAAGGTCGGGGACCAGGTACAGCTGACCGACCCCAAGGGCCGCCACTACACGTTCACGCTCGAAGCCGGGAAGAACTTCCACACCCACAAGGGTTCCTTCCCGCACGACGAGCTGATCGGCGCTCCCGAGGGCAGCGTGGTCCGCACCACCGGGAACGTCGCCTATCTCGCGCTGCGCCCCCTGCTCCCCGACTACGTCCTGTCCATGCCCCGCGGCGCCGCCGTGGTCTACCCCAAGGACGCGGGGCAGATCCTCGCCTTCGCCGACATCTTCCCCGGCGCGCGCGTCGTGGAGGCGGGCGTCGGCTCCGGCTCGCTCAGCAGCTTCCTGCTGCGCGCCATCGGCGACCAGGGCATGCTGCACAGCTACGAGCGCCGCGAGGACTTCGCCGACATCGCCCGGCAGAACGTGGAGCGCTACTTCGGCGGCCCGCACCCCGCCTGGCAGCTCACCGTCGGCGACCTCCAGGACAACCTGTCCGACACGGACGTCGACCGCGTCATCCTCGACATGCTCGCCCCCTGGGAGTGCCTGGAGTCCGTCTCCAAGGCGCTGGTGCCCGGCGGCATCCTGTGCTGCTACGTGGCGACCACCACGCAGCTCGCCCGGACCGTCGAGTCCATCCGCGAGATCGGCTGCTTCAACGAGCCGACCTCCTGGGAGTCGATGATCCGCAACTGGCACGTGGAGGGCCTGGCCGTCCGCCCGGACCACCGGATGATCGGCCACACCGGCTTCCTGCTCACCGCCCGCCGCCTCGCCGACGGCGTCGAGCCCCCCATGCGCCGCCGCCGCCCCGCCAAGGGCGCCTACGGCGAGGACTACTCCGGTCCCAACGCCGACGGCGGCGCCGGCCGCTGAGGCGGCCCCGTGCCGCGACAACGTACCGACGCCGTGGCCGAGTTCCCGCGAACCCCCCGGAACCCGGCCACGGCGCACTCGTGTTGACGCCGGACCAGAACCCGTGAGACCTCCGGCGGGCGGAACTCCGCCCCCGCCGTTTCCTGTGGACTGTGACGTGTGGCACCATGCAGGCCACCCCCACCGGCACAGCCCTCAGGAGACGCTCCTAGTGCAGCAATCCGCCGTCCCGGAACTGGCACACACCCACACCCGTCCGATCCACTGGCTCGCCACCGCGACGGCGGTCGCGGCCGTGGTGGCCCTGTCCTCGGTCCTGCAGCCCAACGCGGCGACGGCGGCCCAGGCGGCCGGCCCGCAGACCAGGTCCGCTCCCGCGGCCACCACGGCCCCCGATCCCGCGGGCGTCGACTTCCCGATCGAGTGCGGTCCGGTGAAGGAACTGGTGCTGAAGAAGGCGTCCGGGGACCTCGACGGCGACGGCCGGCCGGAAACAGTGGCCGTGGTGCACTGCGACGCACCGATGGGTACCCCTCCCGACGGCGTGTACGTCCTCACCCGGGCCGCGGACACCGGCAGGCCGCGCGTGGTCGCGACCCTGGTCGACCCCAAGGACCGCCGCACCGTGACCGACTTCGCCCTGCGGGACAAAGCCGTGTTCGCCACGCTCCTCGGCTACTCGACCTCCGCTGTGCCCAGTTGCTGCCCGGACGTGGAGGACGGCGCGACCTGGCGATGGAAGGACGGCGCGTTCGTGCGTGCGACACCCGCCGGCTCGCAGACCGTCTGAGCCGCGCCACCCGCGGGGTGTGAGCAATCAGACAGCGGTGACGCCTGGTACCGGCGCGGTCACTCGGCGTCCGGTCCGTAGACCTCGACCCGGTCCGCGACCCGGCGCACGTGGATGCAGTCCCCCGGACACTCCTTCGCGGAGTCGACCACATCGGTGAGCAGCGGCAGCGGTACGGGCGTTGTGGCGCCCTTGTCCTGCAGCAGCTCGTCGCTCTCGCCCTTGACGTAGGCCAGACCGTCGATGTCCAGCTCGAACACCTCTGGCGCGTACTGGGCGCAGATGCCGTCACCGGTACAGAGATCCTGGTCGATCCAGACCTCCAGTGCCTCACGGTCGGCCCCGGCCTCCTGCTGCACGCTCATCTCTCCTGCCGTTTAAGCGCCGGGCGACCGGGAATCCGGCCAGCTCTGGCGGGTGTTGAACACTTCGACCCTACCTCCGACGGCTTCCCAATCATGTTCGGTGGGTATTCCCCTGGCGTGAGGGAGAGCGCAAGGGTGAAGATCGGACACACCCCGACAGTCTTTGTGATCTAGGGGTTTCAATCGACACCCACCCAGGTAGGGTCTGGAAGCGTCCAGCTCCCCTTGGAGGAGGTGAGGACCGTGGCAGCCCACGACGACGACATGAACCGCGGCATCCGCCCGGGACGAGGGTCCGACGACCCCGCCGGGCAGATTGCCTACCTTGAGCAGGAGATCGCCGTCCTGCGACGTAAGCTCGCCGACTCTCCGCGACACACGAGGATTCTCGAAGAGCGGATCGTCGAGCTGCAGACCAACCTGGCCGGCGTGTCCGCCCAGAACGAGCGACTCGCCAACACGCTCCGTGAGGCCCGCGACCAGATCGTGGCCCTCAAGGAGGAAGTCGACCGGCTCGCACAGCCGCCGGCCGGCTTCGGTGTCTTCCTCACGGCGAATGAGGACGGCACGGCGGACATCTTCACCGGCGGCCGCAAGCTGCGGGTGAACGTCAGCCCGAGCGTGGAACTCGAAGAGCTCCGGCGCGGCCAGGAAGTCATGCTGAACGAAGCTCTCAACGTGGTCGAGGCCATGGAGTACGAGAGCGTCGGCGACATCGTCACCCTCAAGGAGATCCTCGAGGACGGCGAGCGCGCCCTTGTGGTGGGGCACACCGACGAGGAACGGGTGGTACGGCTCGCCGAGCCGCTGCTGGACATCACCATCCGTCCCGGCGACGCCCTGCTGCTCGAACCCCGCTCCGGCTATGTCTACGAGGTCGTTCCGAAGAGCGAGGTCGAGGAACTCGTCCTCGAAGAGGTCCCGGACATCGGCTACGAGCAGATCGGCGGACTGGGTGGCCAGATCGAGGCCATCCGCGACGCCGTCGAGCTCCCGTACCTGTATCCGGACCTGTTCAAGGAGCACGAACTGCGCCCGCCCAAGGGCGTCCTCCTGTACGGACCGCCCGGATGCGGCAAGACACTCATCGCCAAGGCCGTCGCCAACTCGCTGGCCAAGAAGGTCGCCGAGGTCACCGGGCAGGCCCAGGGCAAGAGCTTCTTCCTCAACATCAAGGGCCCCGAACTCCTGAACAAGTACGTCGGCGAGACCGAGCGGCAGATCCGCCTCGTCTTCCAGCGTGCTCGGGAGAAGGCCAGCGAGGGCACCCCCGTCATCGTCTTCTTCGACGAGATGGAGTCCCTCTTCCGCACCCGGGGCTCGGGTGTCAGCTCGGACGTCGAGAACACGATCGTCCCGCAGCTGCTCGCCGAGATCGACGGCGTCGAAGGCCTGCAGAACGTGGTCGTGATCGGTGCCTCCAACCGTGAGGACATGATCGACCCCGCCATCCTGCGGCCGGGCCGGCTCGACGTGAAGATCAAGATCGAGCGTCCGGACGCCGAAGCGGCCAAGGACATCTTCGGCAAGTACCTGACCGAGCGCCTCCCGCTGCACTCCGACGACCTCGGTGAGCACGGCGGCAGCAGGACCACCACCGTCCAGAGCATGATCCAGACGGCCGTGGAACACATGTACACCGAATCCGAGGAGAACCGCTTCCTGGAAGTCACCTACGCCAATGGCGACAAGGAGGTCCTTTACTTCAAGGACTTCAATTCCGGTGCCATGATCGAGAACATCGTGGGCCGCGCCAAGAAGATGGCGATCAAGGACTTCCTGGAGCACAACCAGAAGGGCCTGCGCGTCTCCCACCTCCTCCAGGCCTGCGTGGACGAGTTCAAGGAGAACGAGGACCTGCCGAACACCACCAACCCGGACGACTGGGCCCGCATCTCCGGCAAGAAGGGCGAACGGATCGTCTACATCCGTACGCTCATCACCGGAAAGCAGGGTGCGGACACCGGACGCTCCATCGACACGGTGGCGAACACCGGTCAGTACCTGTAAAAGGCAGGGCGGCTGCGGGTGCCCTCACCGGGTACCCGCAGCCGACTGTTTTTCGGGACACGGCTGGAGCAAGGCAATGACGCAAATGATCTCCCCACCAGCGCAGAGGCGTTCTAGGCTCTTCGGTACCGCCGAGTCGCGCAGTGCGGGGACGGGCACCGCACACGCACCGGAGCGCCAGCGGTACTTGAGCGGGGCCCCCGACCGAGGGCGCCGCCGGGCAAGGAGGGCCGCATGACCGTACGGCGAGTAATGGGCATCGAGACGGAGTACGGGATCTCCGTCCCCGGCCACCCGAACGCCAATGCCATGCTCACCTCGTCCCAGATCGTCAACGCCTACGCGGCGGCGATGCACCGGGCCCGCCGGGCCCGCTGGGACTTCGAGGAGGAGAATCCGCTGCGGGACGCGCGAGGCTTCGACCTCGCCCGCGAGACCGCCGACTCCAGCCAGCTCACCGATGAGGACATCGGCCTCGCCAACGTGATCCTCACCAACGGCGCGCGGCTCTACGTCGACCACGCGCACCCCGAATACAGCGCCCCCGAGGTGACCAACCCGCGCGACGCCGTCCTGTGGGACAAGGCCGGCGAGCGCATCATGGCGGAGGCGGCGGAACGGGCCGCCCAGCTGCCCGGTGCCCAGCCGATCCACCTGTACAAGAACAACACCGACAACAAGGGCGCGTCCTACGGCACCCACGAGAACTACCTGATGAAGCGGGAGACCCCCTTCTCGGACATCGTGCGCCACCTCACGCCGTTCTTCGTCTCCCGCCAGGTCTTCGCCGGAGCGGGCCGCGTCGGCATCGGCCAGGACGGGCACGAGCACGGCTTCCAGCTCAGCCAGCGCGCCGACTACTTCGAGGTCGAGGTGGGCCTGGAGACCACCCTCAAGCGCCCCATCATCAACACCCGCGACGAGCCGCACGCCGACGCCGAGAAGTACCGCCGTCTGCACGTGATCATCGGAGACGCGAACCTCTCGGAGATCTCCACCTATCTCAAGCTGGGCACGACGGCGCTCGTCCTGTCCATGATCGAGGACGGCTTCATCGCCGTCGACCTGGCCGTCGACCAGCCCGTCCGCACCCTCCACCAGGTCTCGCACGACCCGACGCTCAAGCGCCTGGTCACGCTGCGCAGCGGCCGGACACTGACCGCGGTCCAGTTGCAGATGGAGTACTTCGAGCTGTCCCGCAAGTACGTGGAGGAGCGGTACGGCGCGGACGCCGACGACCAGACCAAGGACGTCCTGGCCCGCTGGGAGGACACCCTCAACCGCCTGGAGAACGACCCCATGAGCCTGGCCGGCGAGCTGGACTGGGTCGCCAAGCGGGAGCTCATGGAGGGCTACCGGCGCCGGGACGACCTGGACTGGGACGCGGCGCGGCTGCACCTGGTCGACCTCCAGTACGCCGACGTACGCCCCGACAAGGGCCTCTACAACCGTCTGGCGGCCCGCGGCCGCATCAAGCGGCTGCTGGACGACGGCGAGGTCGAGCGGGCCCGTACGAAGCCGCCGGAGGACACCCGCGCCTACTTCCGCGGACGGTGCCTGGAGCAGTACGCGGACGACGTGGCGGCGGCGTCCTGGGACTCCGTGATCTTCGATCTGCCGGGCCGGGACTCGCTCCAGCGCGTCCCAACCCTGGAACCGCTTCGCGGAACGCGTAATCACGTCAAGGAGCTCCTGGACCGCTGTCGTACGGCGGAAGACCTGGTCAGGGTGCTGTCCGGCAACTGATGGGTACTCGGGGCCGGCGCGGTCCCCCAGGGTGGAATCCTCTCCGTCCGGGAATCATCGAGATGGTCCCCGGACGTTGAGGGAACTGCGGGGCCGATGTCGGACCCTGCTTGTAGGGTCTGATCAAGAACGTCGAACCGAGCGGGGTGAGGGTTATGGCGACCAAGGACACCGGCGGCGGACAGCAGAAGGCGACGCGCAACACCGAGGAGGTCGAGGAGGCGCCCGAGGCGCAGGCATCCGAAGACCTCAAGGAGCGCCAGGAGAAGCTGAGCGACGATGTCGACTCCGTCCTGGACGAGATCGATGACGTGCTCGAAGAGAACGCAGAAGATTTCGTTCGAAGCTTCGTGCAAAAGGGTGGGCAGTAGGCGGTCGTTCGGCCATTTCTCCTTCGAGTCGAAGGAAGCGGGGGCTGAGGAGTGGCTGGGGAGCCGCGCAGGAAGCGGTGTAGGGGCGGCAAGGAGACCTGCCCGTGGCCGCATTCGCACGGGACGGGAACCGGAGCGCTGGTCTCCAGATGCGGTGCCGGGAGTGCGTGGCGCACTACAGCGCCACGCATGACCGGCGCCGCCGGGAGGCCGTGGGCCGGGTCCGCGAGAAGCCGGACGTTCCGGCCGGGCACAAGCTCCGCCGGATCTGCGGCGAAGTGGAGCCTCACAGCGGGTGGCCTCCCCAGCGGCAGTACGGGCTCACCGAAGCCGGGCGTCACGAGTTGATCGCCTCGCAGGCGGGCGTCCGCCGCATATGTTCGGCGGCTCCGGCCGCACATGTGGATCACTGCCACAACACGGGTAGGGTCCGGGGCGTACCGTGCTTCAGCTGCAACGCCGCGCTGGGGCAGTTCAAGGATCGGCCCGATGCCATAAGGCGGGCTGCTGCTTACGTGGAAGGAATCGCGTGGAAGCCAACACTCGTAGCACCGGGCGTCTGCCAGCTGCCTTCCTGACGCCTGGGTCCTCGTCCTTCATGGACTTCCTGTCCGAACACCAGCCGGAGATCCTGCCCGGGAACCGGCAACTGCCTCCCACGCAGGGCGTGATCGAGGCGCCGCACGGCACCACGATCGTGGCCGTGACCTTCCCCGGCGGTGTCGTGCTGGCCGGTGACCGGCGGGCCACGATGGGCAACGTGATCGCCCAGCGCGACATCGAGAAGGTCTTCCCGGCCGACGAGTACTCGGCCGTCGGCATCGCCGGCACCGCCGGTCTCGCCGTCGAGATGGTCAAGCTCTTCCAGCTGGAGCTGGAGCACTTCGAGAAGGTCGAGGGGGCGCAGCTCTCCCTGGAGGGCAAGGCGAACCGCCTGTCGACCATGATCCGTTCCAACCTCGGCATGGCCATGCAGGGCCTGGCCGTGGTCCCGCTCTTCGCCGGGTACGACGTGGACCGGGCCAAGGGCCGGATCTTCTCCTACGACGTGACGGGCGGCCGCTCCGAGGAGCACAACTTCGCGGCGACGGGTTCCGGCTCGGTCTTCGCGCGCGGTGCCATGAAGAAGTTCTTCCGTGAGGACCTGAGCGAGGCCGAGGCCACGATGCTCGTGGTGCAGGCCCTGTACGACGCGGCCGACGACGACTCGGCGACCGGTGGTCCCGATGTCGCCCGCCGGATCTACCCCATCGTCACCGTGATCACCGAGGACGGTTTCCGTCGGCTCGGCGACGACGAGTCCTCCGAGATCGCCCGGTCCATCCTGGAGCGGCGTCTGGAGCAGCCCGACGGCCCGCGCGCCGCCCTGCTCTAGTCGGCGGCCGGTCTTTATCAAGGTGATCGTGTGACTTCGACAGAAAGGGACGGATAACCGGTGTCGACGCCGTTCTATGTCTCCCCCCAGCAGGCCATGGCCGACCGGGCGGAGTACGCCCGCAAGGGCATCGCCCGTGGCCGCAGCCTGGTCGTGCTGCAGTACGCCGACGGCATCGTCTTCGTCGGCGAGAACCCGTCCCGCGCGCTGCACAAGTTCAGCGAGATCTACGACCGGATCGGCTTCGCGGCCGCCGGCAAGTACAACGAGTACGAGAACCTGCGCATCGGCGGTGTGCGCTACGCCGACCTGCGGGGTTACACCTACGACCGGGACGACGTGACCGCCCGCGGTCTCGCCAACGTCTACGCCCAGACGCTGGGCACGATCTTCTCCAGCGCGGCCGAGAAGCCGTACGAGGTGGAGCTGGTCGTCGCCGAGGTGGGGGAGACGGCGGAGGGCGACCAGATCTACCGGCTGCCGCACGACGGTTCGATCGTGGACGAGCACGGCTCGGTCGCGGTCGGCGGCAACGCCGAGACGATCAGCAGCTATCTGGACCAGCGCCACCAGGACGGCATGAGCCTCGCGGAGGCGCTGAAGCTGGCCGTCCAGGCCTTGTCCCGCGACACCAACGGCAGTGAGCGGGAGATCCCCGCGGAGCGCCTGGAGGTCGCGGTGCTGGACCGTACGCGTCCGCAGAAGCGCAAGTTCAAGCGGATCGTCGGCCGTCAGCTCGGCCGGCTGCTGGAGGCCGGCGGAGCGAGCACCGAGGCCGAGAGCTCCGACGACGAGTAGCGCGGCCTGATCCTCACCCTCTGGACCCTCTGGACCCTCTGTGCGCCCCGGCCGGTCACTCGGCCGGGGCGCAGGCGGTTCAGGAGGCGCTCGGCGGCGCCGTGGAGCCCCGCACGACCAGCTGGACGGGAATGTCCCCGGCCTCCGGTGTGCGGCCCTCCAGGACGGCCAGCAGGGCGTGCATGCCGCGTTCGCCGACCAGCTCGGCGTCCAGGCGCACGGTTGTCAGCTCCGGGTCGATGGCCGTGGCCAGGGCGAGGTCGTCGAGACCGGTGACGGAGACATCGTCGGGGACGCGCAGGCCGAGGCGGCGCAGGGCCTTGTAGGCGCCGGCGGCGAGTTTGTCGTCGTCGCAGACCAGGGCGGTGGGCCGGGGGCCGGGGGCGGAGAGCGCGGCCTCGGTGGCGGTCACGGCGCCCTCGATGGAGATCGGCGCGCGGGTGGTGCGGATCGATGTGCCGGGGACAGCGCCGATCCGGTCGGCCAGTTCGCGGGCGCGTACCTCGAAGGTCCAGGACGGCACGTCGGCGGCGAGGTGCAGGAAGCGGCGGTGCCCCAGGCCGAGCAGGTGGGCGGTGACTTGCCGTACGCCGTCGGCGATGTCCAGGTTGACGGTGGCGGCGCCGAGGTTTCCGGCCGGGTCGCTGTCCAGCATCACGAGGGGCAGCTGGTCGCCGCGGATGGCGGTGACGGCGTCGGCGGCCATGGAGGAGGCGATGACGCCGTCGAGGGCGGCCTGGGCGGAGGCGAAGGGGTCCCGGGCGGGGCCGATGCCCTCGGGGGAGGGGTACAGGACCACGCCGAAGCCGTGCTCGGCGGCGATCCGGGCGGCGCCGGTGTAGACGCCCGCGAAGAACTCGTTGGTCAGGGCGGGGACCACCAGGAGCACCGTGCGGGTGCGGCCCAGGCGCAGGTTGCGGGCGGCGAGGTTGGGCCGGTAGCCCAGCTCGCGCGCGGCCTCCCGGACGCGCTCGGCGGTGGTCCGGGACACCCGCCCGCGCCACTTGTCGCCCAGGACCAGGGAGACCGCGGCCTGGGAGACGCCCGCGGCCTGGGCGACGTCACGGCTGGTGGGTCGGGTGCTGCCTGGTGCCACCGGCTGCCTGCTCTTTCGTCTGGACGGGCGAACAGCGCACATGGTACGTATGACGGAGGACGTTATACGTAAAACCTCACGCGTCACCGGCGCACAGGCGAGCAAAGGGCTGGGACATGGCCGCGGGCTATCTGGAGATCCTCAGGGCGAGGCACGCCGTCCGGCTGCTGGTCGGCACGCTGGTGGGGCGGTTGCCCAACGCCACAGCCGCCATCGCGATCGTGCTGTTCGTCCGCGCGGAGGGCGGCACGTACAGCCTGGCCGGAGGGCTCGTGGCCGCCTACGGGATCGCCAACGCCGTGGGCCAGCCGGTGCTCGGACGGCTCGTGGACCTCCAGGGCCAGCCGCGCGTCCAGCTGTCCGCCGCGGTCCTGTCGGCCCTCGCGATGACCGTCTTCGGCTTCACCGGCACCGAGCCGTTGCCGCTCTCCTACGCTGCCGTGGCAGCCGCCGGGCTCTTCACGCCGCCCCTGGAGGGCGGCCTGCGCGCACTGTGGTCCAGTGTCCTGCGCAAGGAGGACCAGGTGCACACGGCGTACGCGCTGGACGCCATCGCGCAGGAGGTCATGTTCACCGTCGGGCCCTTGCTGGTGACCCTGTGCGCGTCGCTGTGGTCCGAGCGGGGCGCACTGCTCGTCCTGAACGTCATCGGGGTGCTCGGCGCGCTCTCCGTGGCCGTGTCGCCGCCCTCGCGCGCGTGGCGTTCGGCGCCGCGCGAGGCGCACTGGCTCGGCGCCCTGCGCTCGCCCGGACTCCTCGCGCTGCTCGGCGCGCTGCTGTTCGTCGGCATCGCGCTCGGCTCCATCACGGTGGCGTCCGTGGCGTACGCGGACGACCACGGCGGCGACGTGGTGTACGGCTGGCTGATGGCGGGCGTGGGGCTGGGCGCCCTGGTCGGCGGTCTCTTCTACGGGGCGCGGCAGTGGACCGGTGAGCCGGCCCGGCGACTGCAGGCCCTGGTCGCGCTTCTGGCGGTGTGTTACGTGCCGCTGACGCTGATCCCGGGAGCGGTGGCCATGACGCTGCTGGCGGTCCTCGCGGGCGTGTTCCTCGCGCCCGTCATCGCGTGCGCGTTCGTCCTGGTCGACCGGCACGCGCCACGCGGGACGGTCACCGAGGCGTTCTCCTGGCTCGTGACGACGTTCACGGTGGGGACGTCGGTCGGGACGGGGCTCACCGGGCCGGTGGTGGAGGCGGGCGGGACCCTGTGGGGCTTCGCCGTGCCGGGGGCCGCGGGGGCCGTGTCGCTGGTGGTCCTGCTGGCCACGGGGCGGGTACTCGCAGTACCCGGTGGGGGAGCGGTGGTTGCGTCTTCATCGGAAAATGATCCAAACCGTGCTGTCGAACCCCGTTTCAGCTCGGGGGATCGGGCGTAATGTTCACTCATGGACCGCCGCATTTTCGGGCTGGAGAACGAGTACGGCGTCACGTGTACGTTCAGGGGACAGCGACGCCTGTCTCCCGACGAGGTGGCGCGGTACCTCTTCCGCCGTGTCGTGTCATGGGGCCGCAGCAGCAATGTCTTTCTGCGAAACGGCGCCCGCCTCTATCTCGACGTCGGGTCACATCCGGAATACGCGACCCCCGAATGTGACAACGTGACCGAACTGGTCACCCACGACAAAGCAGGCGAGCGCATTCTCGAAGGACTCCTGGTGGACGCCGAACGACGCCTGCACGAGGAGGGAATCGCGGGCGACGTCTACCTCTTCAAGAACAACACCGACTCGGCCGGCAACTCGTACGGCTGCCACGAGAACTATCTGGTGGCACGTCACGGCGAGTTCTCGCGGCTCGCGGACATCCTCATCCCGTTCCTCGTCACCCGCCAGCTCCTGTGCGGTGCGGGCAAGGTGCTGCAGACCCCGCGCGGCGCGGTGTACTGCGTCAGCCAGCGGGCCGAGCACATCTGGGAGGGTGTCTCCTCGGCGACGACCCGCTCCCGGCCGATCATCAACACCCGCGACGAGCCGCACGCGGACGCCGAGCGCTACCGCCGCCTGCACGTCATCGTGGGCGACTCGAACATGTCCGAGACGACGAACCTGCTGAAGGTCGGCGCCACCGACCTGGTGCTGCGCATGATCGAGGCGGGCACCGTGATGCGGGACCTCACCCTGGAGAACCCGATCCGGGCGATCCGCGAGGTCAGCCACGACATCACCGGCCGGCGCAAGGTGCGCCTGGCCAGCGGCCGGGAGGCCTCCGCGCTGGAGGTGCAGCGCGAGTACTTCGAGAAGGCCGTGGACTTCTGCGAGCGCCGGGGCATCCGCACCGGCACCGTCGAGCAGGTCCTGGAGCTGTGGGGCCGCACGCTCGACGCGATCGAGGCCGAGGACCTCGACCGGATCGGCACCGAGATCGACTGGGTCATGAAGTACAAACTCATCGAGCGGTACCGGGCCAAGCACAACATGACCATGTCCCACCCGAGGGTCGCGCAGATAGACCTCGCCTACCACGACATCCACCGCCGTCGTGGCCTGTACTACCTGCTGGAGAAGAGGGGCCAAGCCGCCCGGATCTGCAACGACTTGAAGATCTTCGAGGGCAAGTCGGTTCCCCCGCAGACCACTCGGGCACGGCTGCGCGGCGACTTCATCCGGCGGGCGCAGGAGCAGCGCCGGGACTTCACGGTCGACTGGGTGCATCTCAAGCTCAACGACCAGGCGCAGCGCACCGTGTTGTGCAAGGACCCGTTCCGTTCGGTGGACGAGCGGGTGGAGAAGCTGATCGCCGGAATGTGAGCAACAGTTCCGGAGAGATATTCGGAACGCCACACGGGCGCCGTACGTTTCACGTACGGCGCCCTTCTCACGCCGTAGAGTTGCGCGCACGCCATCAACAAGATCGACCGATTACGAGGCCCCCACCGTGCGCCGACGCTCACTCCTCATCGCCGTTCCCGCAGGACTGGCCGCGCTCGCCGCGTGCGGCGACGACACGTCCGACTCGAGCGAGGCGAGCGACAGCGCGTCGCCCTCGGCGTCGCCCTCGGGATCGTCCGCGCCGCCGCCGAAGATCGTCGACGGGCCGCTGCCGGCGATCACCGCGGGCACGAAGACCGGTGAGAAGCCGACCGTCGCCAAGGGCAGCGGCGACCCGTCGAAGCAGCTGGCGGTCAAGACGGTCGTCGCGGGCAACGGCACCACGCTCGCCGAGAACGACTACATCCAGGCGCACTACCTCGGCCAGATCTGGGACACGGCGAAGGTCTTCGACAACTCCTACGACCGCAAGTCGCCGCTGGTCATCCAGCTGGCCGCGGGCAGCATCATCGACGGCTGGCGGTACGCCCTGGCCGGCAAGAAGGCCGGCAGCCGCGTCGAGTTCTCCGTGCCGCCCACCTGGGGGTACGGCTCGCAGGGCCAGCCGCAGGCCGGCATCAAGGGCACCGACACGCTGGTCTTCGTGGTCGACGTGCAGAACACCTTCAACGGCAAGAGCTCCGCCAAGGGCACCGATGTCGCGCAGGACGACACCGGCCTGCCGAAGGTCGGCACCAACACCGACGGCAAGGCGCCCTCCATCGACGTCCCCGAGGCCGACGCGCCGACGAAGCTGGTGGCGAACTACGTCATCGAGGGCGACGGGGACGAGGTGGCGGCCGAGGACACCGTGCTCGTCCAGTACAAGGGCGTGCTGTGGGACACCGGCAAGGAGTTCGACTCGACGTACAGCCGCAGCACCCTGACGTCGTTCTCGCTCCAGCAGGTCGTCAAGGGCTGGGCGCAGGGTCTGACCGGCAAGAAGGTCGGCAGCCGCGTCCTCATCACCATCCCGCCGAAGCTGGGCTACGGCGACAGCCCGCCGGCCGGCAGTGGCATCAAGAAGGACTCCACGCTGGTCTTCTCGGTCGACATCCTGGCGAAGATGTGACCTTGCCGGGATGCAAGACTGTGCCCGTTGCCTTTCCGTACACAAGCAGGAGCTAGAGACGTGAGCATCGACAAGCCCGAGATCGACTTCCCGGGCGGCGAGCCCCCGGCGGACCTGGAGATCAAGGACATCTGGGAGGGCGACGGCGCGGTGGCGCAGGCGGGCCAGACCGTCACCGTCCACTACGTCGGCGTCGCCTTCAGCACCGGCGAGGAGTTCGACGCCAGCTGGAACCGCGGCCAGCCGTTCCGCTTCCCGCTGGGCGGCGGCCGGGTCATCAAGGGCTGGGACCAGGGTGTGCAGGGCATGAAGGTCGGCGGCCGGCGCCAGCTGACCATCCCGGCCCACCTCGCCTACGGCAACCAGAGCCCGACCCCGGCGATCAAGCCTGGTGAGACCCTGATCTTCGTGGTCGACCTCCTCGGGGTCTGATCGCCCTACGACCGGTCTCGACCAGCTGGGGCCCATGCCTGTCCGGGCATGGGCCCTCGGCTTTTGCCGCGCCACCGCGGAGCGGTACGGTCATCGTCCGTAAGCACCATAGGGAGGCGAAGGGCGTCGATGGCCATTGCCAAGGCCGAGCGGCTGATGAACCTGGCGCTGTGTCTGCTCGGGACCCGGCGGCCGCTCAGCAAGCGCGAGCTGCGCGAGTCCATCGAGGCCTATCTGGAAGCCGGCTCGGACGACTCCTTCAACCGGATGTTCGAGCGCGACAAGGACGACCTGCGCGAACTCGGCCTGGTGATCGAGACCGTCGAGAACCTCGACGGCGAGGTCGGGTACATGGCCCGCCGCGACAGCAACCGCCTCCCGGCCATCACCCTCGACGCCGAGGAGGCCGCCGCCCTGGGGCTGGCCGCCAAGGTGTGGCAGCAGGCCCGGCTCGCCGGCGCCGCCAGCGGCGCCCTGCAGAAGCTGCGCGCGGCGGGCATCCCCGAGGACGTCGACCCGTACGAGGCGCATGGCGCCCTGGAGCCCCGGATCCCCGTGCACGAGGCCGCGTTCGAACCGCTGATGCTGGCCTGCCGCGACCGCCGCCCGGTCGTCTTCGACTACCGCAAGGCCAACGCCGCCCACCCCGAGCCCCGCCATGTCGAGCCGTGGGCGCTGGAGTGCTGGCGCGGCCACTGGTACCTGGCCGGCTACGACCGCGACCGGGGTGCCGAGCGGGTGTTCCGGCTGTCCCGGATCACGGGCAAGGTGCGCTCGCGCGGTACGCGGCTCACCGTCCCGGTCCCCGACGTCGTCACCGTGCGGGAGACCGTCGCGAGCTGGGCGGGGGAGAGCGCCGACCGCTCCGCGCGGATCCGGCTGCGCACCGGCGCGGGTTACCCCCTGCGGGCGAAGGCCACCTCGGTTCGGGAACTGGGAGACGGCTGGGACGAGTTGGAGATTCCGTACGGGCACGGACTGGACGCCTGGCTGGTGGAGTTCGGGCCGGACGTGGTGGTCCTGGAGCCCGCCGAACTGCGGGCCGACGTGCTGGACCGGCTGCGAGCCGTGGCCAAGGGCTGAGGGGGCGTAAGAAAGTGGTGGGAAAACCGGCCAGGCCGGGCAACGCCATCGACCAGACCCGGCGGATGCTGTCCCTGGTGACGTATCTGCGGGAACGGCCCGGCGCCCGCGTCGAGGACGTCGCCCGCGCCTTCGGGATCAGCGAGGACGAACTGGTCTCCGACCTCGACGTCCTGCCGATGTGCGGGACCAGTTTCCGCGGTGGCGACCTGCTCGACATCGACACCGACGGTGAGCGGATCTGGTGGCACAACCCCGCCGCCCTCGGGGCGGAGGCCGCCGAGCCGCTGAGGCTCGCCGCCGACGAGGCCACCGCGCTGCTGGTCGCCGCCCGTGCGGTGTCCACGCTGCCCGGGCTGCGCGAGAGCGACCGGCAGGCGCTGCTGCGCGCCACCGCCAAGGTCGAGGCCGCGGCCGGCGAGCAGGCGGGCGCCAGCTCCCGGCTGTCGGTGACCTTCGAGTCCGAGGGCGGCGTCTTCGCCGACGTCGACCGGGCGATCTCCGAGCGGCGCCGGCTGTGGATCCGCTACTACTCGCCCGCGCGGGACGAGGTCACCGAGCGGGAGATCGACCCGATCCGGCTGGTCAGCGTCGGGCACACGTACGTGGAGGCCTGGTGCCGACGCTCCGAGGCGCGCCGCACCTTCCGTCTCGACCGGGTCGCCGAGATCAAGATCCTCGACGAGCCGTCCGCCCCGCCCGAGATCGAGCTGCGGGACCTGTCCGAGGCGCTGGTGCAGCCCGCCGCCGAGGATCCCGAGGTCGTCATCGAGGTCGGCCCGGGCGGGCGCTGGGTCGCCGAGTACTACCCGCACGACAGTGCGGACGAGCTTGCGGACGGCGGGCTGCGTATCACCTTGCGGACCCCGGATCCCACGTCCCTGCGGCGGCTGGCGCTGCGGCTCGGGCGCGACGGCCGGATCGTCTCCCCCGGCGACCTCGCCGTCAGCGCCCGCGAGGCGGCCCGCGAGGCGCTGGCGGCGTACGACGGGATCGAGGCGCACGCGGTGCCCGACGGGCGGTCCGACAGGCGGACGTGAGCCGCGGACGCGCCGGAGGCGAGGGCTGCTGGGCGCGGTCGCCTGCTCGCACCGGCCAGGGCGTCCCCGAGACGCCTCCCCCGAGACGCCCCCGAGGCGAACGGCGAGAAGAACAGGAGCAGGGCTTTGAGCGAGTCGTCGACGTCCGGCGGGGCCATGACGGTGTCCGCCGCCTTCGCCGGGATGAGAAGCGTGACCCCGGTGACGTTCCGGGCCGGCTGCCCGGACTGCCGGGGCCGCTTCGAGCTCGCCGCGAGCGCCCTGCGGCTGGCCATCGGCGCCTCCAGCCGCACGACGTTCTACTCCTTCACCTGCCCCGAGTGCGGCGCCTCCGTGCGCAAGCCGGCCGGCGAACGGATCGTCGAACTGCTCACCGGCGGCGGTGTCAGGACGCTGCGGCTGCACTCGCCCTAGCGGCGACGGGTGTGCCGGACGGTCTAGGCTCGGCGTCATGTTCTGGGCGATGTTCGCGGTAGCTGTGGGTTTTCTGGGTCTGGCCGTTCTCGGTGTGCTCGCCGTCCGGGTCTTCGTGGAGGCGCAGCGGCTGGGCAGGCAGGTCACGGAATCCGCGCAGCGGATCAACCGTGCCGCCGAGGATCTGGAGCGGGCGTCGATGAGCGCGGCCCGCGCTGTGGACTCCCTGTGAGCCCACCGGGGTGTTCCCTGTGAGTTCCGGGTGTGATGCGTTTTGGGCCGCTTCGCCCTGTCACCCCGGTGGTCCCGGCAGGTACGCTGCTGGTCGCGGACCGGAGAACGAGGCCCGGATCCGCGGACCGGGAGTACGCACAGGGATTGCCAGGCGTTCACCCCTGAGCGTTACGATCGCTGTCAAGCACGATTGATCGGACACCTGTCCGACCGGTCGGACAGCACCCCACCCAAAGCCGCCTCGGTGAGAAGGTAAAGACTTATGTTCGGAAGGCTCGGCGCCCCCGAGATCATTCTCATCCTCGTCGTCATCATCCTGCTGTTCGGCGCCAAGAAGCTTCCCGACATGGCGCGTTCGCTCGGCAAGTCCGCTCGTATCCTCAAGAGCGAGGCGAAGGCGATGAAGTCCGAGGGCCAGGACAACACGTCCGCTCCCGCGGCCCCGCCGCAGGACGACCAGCAGTCCGCGGCTCAGCGCACCATCCAGGCCGCTCCCGGTGACGTGACCAGCTCGCGCCCGGTCGCCGAGCCGACGGACACGACCAAGCGCTGACGCAGGGCCGGTGACCTCCGGCCCGCCGCACGAGATGGGAACGTGGGTTGCTGAAGTCCGCCCGCAAAGAGGAGAAGGATCCCGAGGGGCGGATGCCCCTCGCGGAGCACCTTCGTGAACTCCGCAACCGGCTCGCGAAGGCGATGCTGGCCATCGTCGCCGTCACCGTCGTCGCCGCCTTCTTCTACTACGACATCATCAACTTCATCACCGAGCCGATTCTCGACAGCGTCGGCTGCGACCTGTCCTTCGAGGAACTGTCGAAGACCTCCTCGGAGACGTGTGCGCAGATCACGGTCAACGGTCTGCTCATGCCCTTCACGCTGGCGCTGAAGGTGTCGCTGATGGCCGGTGTCGTCCTGGCCTCGCCGGTCTGGCTCTACCAGCTGTGGGCCTTCGTCGCACCCGGCCTGCACAAGCACGAGAAGAAGTACGCCTACGCGTTCGTCGGCATGGGGGCCCCGCTGTTCCTCGGCGGCGCCTACTTCGCCTACGCGGTGCTGCCCACCACGGCGAAGGTGCTGCTCGACTTCACGCCGTCCGGCGTCTCCAACCTGCTGCCGCTGGACGACCTGCTCGACCTCGTCACGCGCATGGTGCTCGTCTTCGGCCTCTCCTTCGAGCTGCCCCTGCTGCTGGTCTTCCTCAACCTCACCGGGGCGATCACCGGCAAGCGCATGCTCGGCTGGTGGCGCGGCATGATCCTGGGCATCACGCTCTTCGCGGCCATCGCCACGCCCAGCACCGACCCCATCTCGATGCTGGCGCTCGCCGGACCGATCTGGGTGCTGTACTTCGCCGCGGTCGCCTTCTCCCTGGTCAACGACCGGCGCAGGCGCCGCCGCGACGAGCTCGGCCCCGCCGACGACGAGGCCTCCGAGCTCGACCTCACGCCCGAGGACATCGGCCAGGTGGAGACCGTCCCGGCCAGCCGGGCGCTGCCCGAGCAGGCGAGCACCGAGCGGGTCAACGGGTACGACGACGTGACCTGAGGCGCCCGGCCTCACTCACCCCACCGCGGATCGCGGCCGGGCGCCCGAGCGGCGCACCGGCCGCTCGCCGTACACGGCCGTGTGCGGCCTGGCGGGGCTGTGAACTGCGGGGATCCGGGGATCGGCGAGGGCGGATCCGGATAATGATCGTCCTGTTGTCAGTGCGGCCCGGTACGCTCGAAAGCACGATGACAGACGACCTCTCACCGGCCGAGCGGTACACGGCAGCACGTAGGCGCGCTGCCGAGCAGGCCACCGCGCTCGCCTCCTTCCGCGAGATGTACGACTTCGGTCTCGACCCCTTCCAGATCGAGGCCTGTCAGGCGCTCGAAGCGGGGAAGGGCGTGCTGGTCGCCGCGCCCACCGGCTCGGGCAAGACGATCGTCGGCGAGTTCGCCGTCCACCTCGCCCTCCAGCAGGGCAAGAAGTGCTTCTACACGACCCCGATCAAGGCCCTGTCGAACCAGAAGTACGCCGACCTGTGCCGCCGGTACGGGGCGGACAAGGTGGGCCTGCTCACCGGCGACAACAGCGTCAACTCCGACGCCCCCGTGGTCGTGATGACCACCGAGGTGCTCCGCAACATGCTGTACGCGGGCTCGCAGACCCTCCTGGGCCTCGGACACGTGGTCATGGACGAGGTGCACTACCTCTCCGACCGCTTCCGTGGCGCCGTCTGGGAGGAAGTGATCATTCACCTCCCCGAGTCGGTCACCCTCGTCTCGCTGTCGGCCACCGTCTCGAACGCCGAGGAGTTCGGCGACTGGCTCGACACCGTCCGCGGCGACACCCAGGTGATCGTCTCCGAGCACCGGCCCGTGCCGCTGTTCCAGCACGTGCTCGCCGGGCGCCGGATGTACGACCTGTTCGAGGAGGGCGAGGGCCACAAGAAGGCCGTCAACCCCGACCTCACGCGGCTGGCCCGCATGGAGGCCAGCCGCCCCTCGTACCCGGACCGCAAACGGGGCCGCGCCATGCGCGAGGCCGACCGGGAGCGGGAGCGCCGCCAGCGCTCACGGGTGTGGACACCGAGCCGGCCCGAGGTCATCGAACGGCTCGACGCCGAGGGCCTGCTGCCCGCCATCACGTTCATCTTCAGCCGCGCCGCCTGCGAGGCCGCCGTACAGCAGTGCCTGCACGCCGGCCTGCGGCTCAACGACGACGAGGCGCGGGAACGGGTGCGCGCCCTGGTCGAGGAGCGCACGGCGTCCATCCCGACCGAGGACCTGCACGTGCTCGGCTACTACGAGTGGCTGGAGGGCCTGGAGCGCGGTATCGCGGCCCACCACGCGGGCATGCTGCCGACGTTCAAGGAGGTCGTCGAGGAACTGTTCGTCCGCGGCCTGGTGAAGGCCGTGTTCGCGACCGAGACGCTCGCGCTGGGCATCAACATGCCCGCCCGCTCGGTGGTGCTGGAGAAGCTCGTCAAGTGGAACGGCGAGCAGCACGCCGACATCACCCCCGGCGAGTACACGCAGCTGACGGGGCGCGCGGGCCGGCGCGGCATCGACATCGAGGGCCACGCGGTGGTGCTGTGGCAGCGCGGGATCAGCCCCGACCACCTGGCGGGACTGGCCGGCACGCGCACGTACCCGCTGCGCTCCAGCTTCAAGCCGTCGTACAACATGGCGGTCAACCTGGTCGAGCAGTTCGGCCGGCACCGCTCGCGTGAGCTGCTTGAGACGTCCTTCGCGCAGTTCCAGGCCGACAAGTCGGTGGTCGGGATCTCCCGGCAGGTGCAGCGCAACGAGGAGGGACTGGAGGGCTACAAGGCCTCCATGACCTGCCACCTCGGCGACTTCGAGGAGTACGCGCGGCTGCGCCGCGAACTCAAGGACCGTGAGACGGAACTGGCCAGGCAGGGTGTGGCGCAGCGGCGGGCGGAGGCGGCGGTCGCCCTGGAGAAACTGAAGCCCGGTGACGTCATCCACGTGCCGACCGGCAAGTTCGCGGGCCTGGCCCTGGTGCTGGACCCCGGGCTGCCGGCCGGGCGGTCCAACGGCCACCGGGGCTTCGAGCACCACGACGGGCCGCGCCCGCTGGTGCTGACCGCCGAGCGCCAGGTCAAGCGGCTCGCGTCGATCGACTTCCCGGTGCCCGTCGAGGCGTTGGAGCGGATGCGGATCCCGAAGTCCTTCAACCCGCGCTCCCCGCAGTCGCGTCGGGACCTGGCCTCCGCGCTGCGCACCAAGGCCGGGCACATCCCGCCGGAGCGGGCCCGCAAGCAGCGGTCCCAGGCCGCCGACGACCGGGAGATCGCCCGGCTGCGCACCGCGATCCGGGCGCACCCGTGCCACGGCTGCGACGACCGGGAGGACCACGCCCGCTGGGCCGAGCGCTACCACCGGCTGCTGCGGGACACCTCGCAGCTGGAGCGGCGCATCGAGGGCCGCACCAACACGATCGCCCGTACCTTCGACCGCATCGTGGCGCTGCTGACCGAGCTGGACTATCTGCGCGCCGACGAGGTCACCGAGCACGGCAAGCGGCTCGCCCGGCTGTACGGCGAACTCGATCTGCTGGCGAGCGAATGCCTGCGGGCGGGTGTGTGGGAAGGGCTCAGCCCCGCCGAACTGGCCGCGTGCGTCTCGGCGTTGGTGTACGAGGCGCGGCAGAGCGACGACGCGATGGCGCCCAAGCTGCCGTCCGGGAAGGCGAAGACCGCGCTCGGGGAGATGGTGCGGATCTGGGGCCGGCTGGACGCTCTGGAGGAGGACTTCCGGATCAGCCAGACCGAGGGCGTGGGCCAGCGTGAGCCCGACCTCGGGTTCGCCTGGGCCGCGTACATGTGGGCCGGCGGCAAGGGCCTCGACGAGGTGCTGCGCGAGGTGGAGATGCCGGCGGGGGACTTCGTTCGGTGGTGCAAGCAGGTGATCGACGTGCTGGGGCAGATCGCGGCGGCGGCACCCTCCGGCAGTTCGACGGTGGCGAAGAACGCGCGCAAGGCGGTCGACCAGCTGCTGCGGGGGGTTGTGGCCTACTCGTCGGTGGGGTGACGGGCCGCATGGGTGCGGGTGCGGGTGCGGGTCGGTGCGGGGCGGCTGGTCTGTGGCTGGTCGCGCGGTTCCCCGCACCCCTGGGGATCAGCGGTCCAGGTACGTTCGCCAGCCCCCGTACTCGGTGATGTCGGGCGCTCCTTCCAGGGCGCCCGGCTCGCACAGGAAACCGGGCACCCGGCTGCCGTCGGCCAGTTCCACGCTGCCCAGGGCCATCGGGCGGGGGAGTGCCGTCAGCAGGCGGCCCAGGCCTTCCGCCGGAAGGCGCCACACCTCCGTCTCGACCGGGCTCCCGCCCTCGCCGACATGGACCAGGCCCGGCTTGGGCGGGTCGGTCCGTAGGGCGTGCAGGCGGTAGACCGGCGCCGTGGTGGTCGTACGGTCGAGGCGGGCGCCCAGGGACAGCAGCTGGGCGTTGAGGGGCTGGCCGGACAGGTGCGCGCCCACCACCGCCAGGCGCGTCTGCGGGGGCAGCAGCGCGGCGATCCTCGCCAGCCGCCCGTCCGTGAACGCCGGGCCCACCAGCATCACGCCGAACGGCAGGCCGTTCGCCTCGCCCGCCGGGACGGCGACCGCCGCCTGGTCGAAGAGGTTCGTGGAGTTGGTGAAACGGCCCAGGCGCGCGCCCGCGCCCAGCGGGTCGGCGGCCACTTCGGCGAGTGTGGGGTGGCCGGGCGCGGTGGGAAGCAGCAGGGCGTCCGCGTCGGCCAGCTCGGCGCGGGCGCGGGTGCGCAGGGCGGCCAGGCGCTCGGTGTCGGCGAACAGCCGGTGGGCCGGGATGTCACGGGCGCGGGTGATGATGCCGGCGACGGTGGGATCGAGGGACCCGTCACCTTCGCTGATCGCCTTGTCGACAAAGCTCCCCACGGCGGTGTAGCGCTCGGCGACGAAAGCGCCCTCGTAGAGCATCGCGGCGGCCTCGGTGAAGGGGGTGAGGTCGAGGGTGCGCACCGAGGTGCCGGAGGAGACCAGCCGGTCCACGGCGGCCTCGTAGGCCTGTGCCCAGCCCTCGTCCAGCTCGCCGAGCTGATCCGCCGCCGCGACCGCGATCCGCCACGGGCCCGGCGCGCGCTGGGGCAGCGGCGGCAGGTCGCGGCCGGCCGGGGACGCCATGTACGACAGGGCCTGCTCGGCCTCCGGGAGGGTCCGGGCGAAGACGGTCACGCAGTCCAGGGAGGCGCAGGCGGGGACCACGCCCGCCGTCGGGACCAGGCCACGGGTGGGCTTGAGGCCCACGATGCCGTTGAAGGCGGCCGGGACCCGGCCGGAGCCCGCGGTGTCGGTGCCCAGCGCGAAGTCGACGATGCCCAGGGCCACGGCGACGGCCGATCCCGAGCTGGAGCCGCCGCTGATCCTGGCCGGGTCGTGCGCTCCCCGCACGGCGCCGTACGGGGAGCGGGTGCCGACCAGGCCCGTCGCGAACTGGTCCAGGTTGGTGGTGCCCAGCACGAGCGCGCCCGCCGCGCGGAGACGGGCGACGACCGGCGCGTCGTCCCGCGGCTCGTAGGCGTACGACGGGCAGCCCGCGGTGGTGGGCAGGCCCGCCACGTCGATGTTGCCCTTGACGGCGAACAGGCGTCCGGCGAGCGGAAGCCGTTCACCCTGGGACACCCGGGCGTCGATCGCCCGGGCCTCCGCCTCGACGTCCGCCCGCGGGCGCAGGCCGATCCAGATCTCGGGACGGTCCACGGTCTCGATCCGGGCGTGGGCGGCGCGGACGCGGGAGAGTGTGCTGGACATGCGGTGATCCTCGGCTTTCGGTTCGCGGGCCGGCGTCACCCGTGCGGCGACGGGAGCTGTCAGGTCGGCAGCTCCCGGTGTGTGAGCGGGAGCCGGGCGGCGGGTACGGGAGCTGTCAGGCCGGCGCCGGGGCGAGGACGACCAGGGCCGTGCCCGCCTCCACCTGGTCGCCGGGCCTGGCGAGGACCCTGGCCACCACGCCGTCCACCGGCGCGTGCACCCGGGACTCCATCTTCATCGCCTCCAGGGCGAGCAGCGGCTGGCCGGCCGTCACCTCGTCGCCCGGCTCGACGTTCAGCTGCCAGACGCAAGCGGCGAACTCCGCTTCGACGAGGCGTCCGCCCGCCGGGACGGTCACCTCCGCGGCGGGCACGGCCGGTGCCTCGCCCGCCACGTCCGCCCGCGTGAACTCGCCCGCCGCCTCCCACGCGTCCCGCTCCGCGGCGAACGCGGTCCGCTGCCGGTTCCCGAACTCCGCGATGGACTCGGCGTTCTCGGCCAGGAAGGCCTGGTAGTCGGCCAGTGAGAAGGTGCCCTCCTCGATCGAGGCACGAAGCGGCCGGACGTGATGTCGGCGCGCAGGCCGAGGAGTTCGTCGGCGTCCACCGGATACCACCTGATCCGGTCGAAGAAGCGCAGCAGCCACGGGGAGCCCGGCTCGAACGCGCCGCGCTGCTGCCAGCCCGACCACACCTGGGTCGTCCGCCCCACGAACTGGTAGCCGCCGGGGCCCTCCATGCCGTAGACGCACAGGTAGGCGCCGCCGATCCCGACGGAGTTCTCGGCCGTCCAGGTGCGGGCCGGGTTGTACTTGGTGGTCACCAGGCGGTGACGGGGGTCCAGGGGGGTGGCCACGGGGGCGCCCAGGTACACGTCGCCCAGCCCGAGGACCAGGTACTCGGCGTCGAAGACCGTGCGGTACACGTCGTCCACCGACGGCAGCCCGTTGACGCGGCGGATGAACTCGATGTTCCACGGGCACCAGGGCGCGTCGTCGCGCACGCCCGCCATGTAGCGGTCGATCGCCTCCCGGGTCGCCGGGTCGTCCCAGGACAGCGGGAGCCGGACCGTGCGGGAGGGCACCACCAGCCGGTCGCTCGGCGGCAGGGACGCGGCGATCACCCGTACCGCGGCGAGGAGTTCGGGCTGGGAGAGGCGGCGCGGGTCGGTCCGGATCTGGAGGGAGCGGATGCCCGGGGTGAGGTCCGTGATCCCCTCCGGGCCCTCGTCGGTCACCGCCTCCATCAGCGCGTGGACGCGCATGCGCAGCGCCAGGTCGAGTTGCATGGGGCCGAACTCGACCAGCAGGTTGTCGTCGCCGCTGCGCCGGAACGTCACGTCGCCGTCCCGGGCGAGGATGCCGCCGTCCTCGATGGCCTCGCGGGACGAGCCGTCGATCCGGGCGGGCTCGAAGCGCACGGTGTCGCCGGGGCGCAGCTGGCCCAGCTTCCAGCGCTCGGCGCTGAGCACGGTCGCCGGACAGACGAACCCGCCGAGCGACGGGCCGTCCGGGCCGAGCAGCACCGGCATGTCGCCCGTGTAGTCGACGGCGCCGACGGAGTACGGGGTGTCGTGGATGTTGGACGGGTGCAGGCCCGCCTCGCCGCCGTCGGTGCGGGCCCAGCGCGGCTTCGGGCCGATCAGGCGGACACCGGTGCGCGCCGAGTTGAAGTGGACCTTCCAGTCGGCGGCGTAGAAGTCGCGGATGTCGTCCTCGGTGAAGAACTCCGGGGCGGCGTGCGGGCCTTCGGCGGCCTTGACGTGCCATGCGGCGCTGAAGTCCGGGCGGTGCTCCGGCGGCACCGGCCGGCCCTCGGCCACCGTTCCGCCGTGCAGGACGTCACCGGTGCGCAGCGCCCGGCCGCCGTGTCCGCCGAAGCGGCCCAGGGTGAAGGTGCTCGCACTGCCGAGGAACGCCGGCACGTCGAGACCCCCGGCGACCAGGACGTACGTCCGCAGGCCGTGGGCGCGCGGGGCGCCGATCTCCAGGACGGCCCCCGCAGGCACCGTCACCGGCTCCCACTGGCCGACCGGGGCGCCGTCCACGGTGACCGGGGCCGGGGCGCCCGTCACGCACACGGTCGTCGGGTGCGTGAACCGGAGCGAGGGGCCCTGGAGGGTGCACTCCAGGCCCGGAGCGCCCTCGTGGTTGCCGAGCGCCCGGTTGCCGAGCCGGAAGGACAGGTCGTCCATCGGGCCGCACGGGGGGACGCCGACCTGCCAGTAGCCGGTGCGGCCCGGCCAGTCCTGCACGGTGGTGAGCGTGCCGCCGGAGACGACCTCGACGCGAGGCGTCGGATCGCTCACCCCGGCCAGGGTCGCCGTGGAGTGCGTGGCCGCCCGGAAGGCGCGGTCCGCGAGCGCCGCCCGGACCAGGCCCAGGTTCGTCTCGATGCCGTCGACGCGGGTGCGGGCCAGCGCCTCGTCCAGCCGCCGCAGGGCGTGCGCCCGGTCGCAGCCGTAGGCGACGACCTTCGCGAGCAGGGGGTCGTACGACGTGGTCACCTCGGTGCCGGTCTCCACCCAGCCGTCGACGCGGACGCCCGGCGGGAACTCGACCCGGGTCAGCAGGCCCGCGCTCGGCCGGTGGTCGCGGGACGGGTCCTCGGCGTAGAGGCGGGCCTCGACGGCGTGGCCGCGCGGTGCGCCCGGCTCGCGCACGACGTCCCGCTCGCCGCGCGCCAGGCGCAGCATCCAGGCGACCAGGTCGACGCCGTGGATCTCCTCGGTGACCGGGTGCTCCACCTGGAGGCGGGTGTTGACCTCCAGGAAGTACGCCTCCTCGCGGGCGGCGTCGTAGACGAACTCGACGGTTCCGGCGGAACGGTAGCCGACCGAGGCGCACAGGTCGCGGGCGGAGGCGGCGAGTCGGGCGCGCACGGGTGCGGGCAGTCCCGGTGCCGGAGCCTCCTCGACGACCTTCTGGTTGCGGCGCTGGAGGGAGCAGTCGCGGTCGCCGAAGGTGACCACCCTGCCCGCGCCGTCGCCGAAGACCTGCACCTCGACATGGCGGGCGTGCTCGACCAGCCGCTCCAGGAAGACACCGGCCGAGGAGAAGGAGGCGGCGGCGACGCGTTGCACGCGCTCCCAGGCGTCGGCCAGCGCGTCGGCGGAGTGACAGGCCGACATGCCGATGCCGCCGCCCCCGCCGGTCGCCTTGAGCATCACCGGATAACCGATTCCGGCGGCCCGGGCGAGCGCCTCGTCGAGCGAGGCCAGCAGACCGGTGCCCGGTGCCAGCGGCACCCCGGCCGCCTCGGCCGCCGCCCGGGCCGTGTGCTTGGCGCCGAACAGTTCCAACTGGCCGGGGGTGGGACCCACGAACACGATCCCGGCGTCCTCGCAGCGGCGGGCGAAGGCCGCGTCCTCGGACAGGAAGCCGTAGCCGGGGTGGATCGCGCCCGCGCCGGTGTCCTTGGCGGCCTTCAGCACCAGATCGGCGTCGAGGTACGACTCCTTCGCGGGCGCCGGGCCCAGCCGCACCGCCTCGTCGGCGAGCCGGACGTGCGGAGCGGAGCGGTCCGGGTCGGAGTACACGGCGACCGTGCGCAGGCCGAGTTCGCGGGCGGTGCGGATGATCCGGACCGCGATCTCGCCCCGGTTGGCGACCAGGAGGGTGTCGAAGCTCATGCGGTGCCCGCCTCGGTGACCGTCATCTCGACCGCCGTCGGCTCGAAGCCGTTGCACGGGTTGTTGATCTGCGGGCAGTTGGAGACCAGGACGAGCACGTCGCACGCGGCGCGCAGGGTCAGCTTCAGGCCCGGGGCGGACAGGCCGTCGACGATGCCGAGGGTGCCGTCCTTCTCGACCGGCACGTTCATGTACCAGTTGATGTTGGAGACGAGGTCGCGCTTGCCGAGGCCGTACCGGGCGCCCTCGGCCAGGAAGTTGTCCACGCACGCGTGCTGCGACCAGGTGTGGTGGCCGTAGCGCAGGGTGTTCGACTCCTTGGAACAGGCACCGCCGACCGTGTCGTGGCGGCCGACCTCGTCGGCGGCCACGCTCATCAGCGGGGTGTGTTCGTTGGACATGAGCACACTCCCCGTGGTCAGGAAGATGCCGCCCTGCGCGTGGATCGTGTCGGGCGCGCTGTAGCGGACCGACGTGTCGTGGGCGTCGTACACGAGGAAGTCGACGGCCTGGTTGCCGTGCAGGTCGGTGATGGTGAGCGTGTCGCCGGCGCGGACGACGGAGGACCAGGCGGCGCGGGCGGGGATGACGGACGTACGCGTGTTCGGACGGGTGTTCGTGCTCATGCGAGCCCCCTCGCGGCGAGGAACTCGGCGGTGTTGAGGAAGGCGCGGCGGCCTTCGGGGGTGGCGTCCCACCCGGGGTCGCCCGGCCCGGTCGCCTCGGCGCGCCAGGCGAGCACCTCCAGCGGGGTGCTGACGTACTCGGGGCGCGGGTCGGCCGGGTGCGGCACGTTCGCGATCAGGACGGTGACGTCCTGCTCGGCGCGCAGGGTCACGCTCGCGCCCGGGCCGGCCGAGCCGGTGAAGGCGAGGACGCCGTCCTCACCCACCTCCACCCCTTGGAAGAAGGAGAGCGACGGCGGCAGGTCCCGGGGTTCCAGGCCGTTCTTGGCGGCCGCCAGCTTGAACAGCTCGCGGCCCGCGGGGGAGGGGCCCTGCGGGGTGCCGTCGCCGTAGCGCCCGGTGTTGCGGACGAGCGTGGAAGTGCCGCACAGCGCGTCGTGCCGGCCGGAGGTGTCGGCGACGACCGAGGCGAGGACCCGGCCCTGGTCGGACAGCAGCAGCCGCCCCTCGCCGAGGTAGGCGTTCCACTGGACCTTCACCGTGTCGGCGACGTTCAGCCGCTCCCAGGGCCGGTCGGCCGCGTACAGGAGCAGGTGCGCGCAGGCCTCGCCGCGCGGGTCGGCCAGACGCAGCTCGGTGCCGCGGGCCAGGACCCGGTGCGTGTAGTTCCCGCCCGCCACGGTCTCCGCCCACACCAGGTGGCCCGCCTCGCGGGGCGGGGCCGGCCAGTCCCGCGCCGGGACGACGGGCATGGCCTCGGCGCGGGTGCCCTCCTGGGCGCGTGCGTGGGCGCGGGCTCCGTCTGTGGTCTGTGTCGCCATCGCGGGACCTCCGGCTCTGGTCTCGGGCTCCGGTCTTGTGTTCCGGTCTTGTGTTCCGGTCTCGGGTTCCGGTCCATTTCTGTCGCTCGACAGAAATTAGGCGGAAGGCGGGTCGCCGGCGTTGCCCCCGCGTTGCCGCTCGGTTACCGGGCCCTCACGAAGATCACCGGGATCGGTGGTGTGCGAGGATCGACCGCATGGGGACAGCAGGTGCACGACCGGGCCGGCGGGTCGGCAGGCCGCGAGCCGCGCAGCGGCCGGACAGCGGACTGGAGCCGCGCGAGGAACTCCTCGCGGCCGCCGCGGAGTTGTTCACCACCCTCGGCTACGCGGCCACCTCCACCCGGGCCGTCGCCGAGCGCGCCGGCATGCGCCAGGCGTCCATGTACCACTACGTCTCCGGCAAGGAGGAACTGCTCGCCCGGCTCCTGGAGTCCACGGTCACGCCCTCCCTCGCGTACGCCCGTGAACTCCTCGCCGACGACACCGCCCCGGCCGCAGACCGGCTGTGGGAGCTGTGCCGGGCCGACGTGGAGGTGCTGTGCGGCGGACCGCACAATCTCGGCGGGCTCTGTCTCCTGCCCGAGGCGCGCGCCGAACGGTTCGCCGGCTTCCATGCCGTGCGCGCCGAACTCAAGGACGCCTACCGGCAGTTGATCGCGGCCACGGCAGAAGGCGGCGCGCTCGCCAAGAGTGAGCTCAAGCTGCGCACGGACCTGGTGTTCGGGCTCATCGAGAGCGTCATCCTCGTGCACCGCTCCGACCCCGAGCGGCCCGTGTCCGCGTTCGCGGAGGCGACGGCGGACGCCGCGCTGCGCATCGCGGGGGTCTGAGGCTCCCACGAGCAGCTGCCTCCGTGGCGCTTCACTCGTCACGGTGAGTGACACGCGTACGCCCGTACGGCATCACGCAACGTGTTCGAATGAGACCACAGCGTGCAAATGGAGCCGAGCGTACTCTTCCCGCGCGCCCGATTTCAGGCGCTTGCTGAATATGACACGGCGATGATCCGGTCGGACTAAGCTCGCCCGCAGCGCACCGAGTTGATGGGTATTCGTGCGCTTGTTCCCACATGCGCAGAAGATACCGACATACCCATGACGTTTCCCCCCGCAAGCTCCCCTGACACCCAGCCGATCTCTTTCCGAGGGCCCACATGGTGAGTGTTCAATCTCCTCCCGGTCGCCGTGAACTCCCGTACCCGCGCGTGCTGTTGCTGCCCGCCATAGCGATGGCCGCGGTGACCGGGGCCGCCGTCGCCGTGGTGACGGAGCCGGCCCGGTCGGCGGTCGGCTGGTGCGGTGCCGTCGCGACGCTCCTGGTGATCGCGACGGCGACCGAAGCGGTCCGCCGCGGCCGGACCCTGCGCGACCTGCGCGCGGAGCACGACCGTCACACCGCGTATCTAGAACGGCGGATCGCCGCCCACGACGAGGAGATGATCAACCTCGCGAAGGTGATCGTCCCGGCCGCGCTGGACCGGCTGCGGGCCGGCAATTCCCCCAGAGAGGTGATGCTCGACCTCGGCGACATGGACCCCGCGTGGCGCGACCTGCCCGAGGCCCAGCTGTCGTTGATCAAGACGATGCTCAAGATCGTCGACGACGAGGAGATCCTGCGCGACGGCACCCAGCGGTCCTTCGTCAACATCGCCCGCCGCGTTCAGGCGATCGTGCACCAGCAGGCCAGTGAACTGCGGGAGATGGAGGAGGACCACGGCCGCAACCCCGAGGTCTTCGACGACCTGCTGCGCATCGACCACGGCACCGCGCTGATCGGCCGGCTCGCCGACTCCATCTCCGTCCTCGGCGGCGGCCGCCCCGGCCGCCAGTGGCCCGAGCCGGTCGCGCTGTACAGCGTGCTGCGCGGCGCCATGTCCCGGATCCTGGAGTACGGGCGCATCGACCTGTCCTCCATCGCGAAGGTCAACGTCAAGGGCACCGCCGTCGAACCCGTCATCCACGCGGCCGCCGAACTCCTCGACAACGCCACCCGCTACTCGCCGCCGCAGACCAAGGTGCACGTCACCGCCACCGAGGTGCAGACCGGCGTCTGCATCGAGATCGAGGACGCCGGCGTCAGCCTCAGCGAGGAGGCCCGGCTGCGCGCCGAGGGCATGCTGGAGCGCGCCATGTCGGGCGGCGACCTGCAGGACCTCGGCGAGGCGCCCCGCCTCGGCCTCGCCGTCGTGGGCCGCCTCTGCCGGGCGTACGACATGCAGGTCTCGCTGCGCGCCTCCGCGTACGGCGGGGTCCGCGCCATCCTCGTCGTGCCGAGCGACATGCTCACCTCCGAGCCCGGTGTCGGACTCGCCCACGGCATCGGCGCCACCGCCGTGCCCCAGCCCGAACTCGGCGCTCTCCCCGGTCCCAAGCGCACGATCAAGAAGCGCCGCCCCACCAGCCCCAAGTTCATCACCCCGGTCGCCGTGGAGGACGACGTCCGCGAGGTCACCGAGTGGACCGCCAACGGGCTGCCGCAGCGCCGCCGCCAGATCAGGGCCTCCTTCTCGCAGCGGTACGCCGAGCAGGCCGCCATCGAGCAGGCCGAACGGGAAGGCCGGCCGACCATCTGGTCGACCGCCAAGCGGGATCCCGAGCCGGAACCCGAGCCCGAGGAGAAAGCGCCCGAACCCCCGCCGGGCCTGTGGGTCCAGGCGTTCTTCGACGGACTCAAGCGTCCGGGCTCCACCGCATCCACCCAGCCGACCAACGAACCGGCCCACGTCGAGGCCGACGACGAGGGGAACCTCAAGTGATCCAGCAGCGAGGCAACTTCGACTGGATGCTCCAGGACCTCGCCAAAGGCGTGCCGGGCATCCAGATGATCGTGGTGCTCTCCGCCGACGGCCTGCGCATCGCCCGCCACGGCGGCGACCCGGACACCGCCGACCGCGTCGCCGCGGCCTGCGCGGGCCTGCAGAGCCTGGCGACCGCCGTCGCCCAGGAGATCCCGGGCAGCGAGGGCGAGATGAAGATGGTCCTCATCGAGATCAAGGGCGGCTACTTCTACCTGATGGCCGCCGGCCCCAACGCCTACCTCGCGGTGCTCTCCGACGTGCGCGCCGAACCCGGCTTCATGAGCGCTCGCATGAGTGACCTGGTCGTCCGGATCGGCGCGCATCTCACGAGCCCGCCGAGGCGCAACGGGCAGACCGTATGACTCCTCCGCAACGCCGGCGGCGACACCCCACACAGGAACCCGAGCCGACGCCCCCGCCGGAGGAACGAGAGCCACCCGAGGGGCCGAAGAAGAACCCCGAACGGCTGTACGTGATCACCGGGTCGGACGGCGGAGTGCGCTCCGACCTCGACCTGGTCACGTTAATCGTGGCGGAGGCGGATCCACCGCCCTCCGCCACGCCCGAGCAGGCGGCGCTGCTCCGGCTGTGCACGGCCCCTCTGTCCGTGGCCGAGCTGTCGGCCTATCTGAGCCTGCCGTACAGCGTGGTGACCGTGCTGGTCACCGAGCTGCTGACGGCCGAACTGGTGACGGCGCGCGCCCCGATCATCCGCCAGGCGCTGGCCGACCGTTCCCTCCTCGAAGCGGTGATGCATGGACTTCAAAAGCTCTGACACCATCACGGGTCCACGAACGGAGGACCACCTCCCGCACACCGCCCAGGCGGCGGTGAAGATCGTCATCGTGGGCGGCTTCGGTGTCGGCAAGACCACCATGGTCGGCTCGGTCAGCGAGATCAAACCGCTGACCACCGAGGAGACCATGACGCAGGCCGGCGTCGGCGTCGACGACAACTACGGCTCCGAGACCAAGACGGCCACCACCGTGGCGATGGACTTCGGCCGCATCAGCATCACCGACCAGCTCGTGCTGTACCTCTTCGGCACCCCCGGACAGGAACGCTTCTGGTTCCTGTGGAACGGCCTGTTCGAGGGGGCGCTGGGCGCGGTCGTGCTGGTCGACACCCGCCGGCTGGACGTCAGCTTCGACGTCATGGACCGGCTGGAGGAGAAGGGCGTGCCGTACGTGGTCGCCGTCAACACCTTCCCGGACGGCCCCCGGTACCCCGTCGAGGAGCTGCGCGAGGCGCTCGACCTGGACGCGGAGATCCCCATCGTCGAGTGCGACGCCCGCCGTCGCGCCTCCAGCCGGGACACCCTGATGACCCTCATGCGGTTCCTGCACTCCCTCGCGATGTCGGGCGCGCTGAGGTGACCGCCGTGTCCGCCCCCGACGTCCCGGCCCACCCCCGACTCACACCCACCGACACGGACACCGGATCCACTTCGGAGCGATCACTGTGACGCCTGAAACCCACTCCCCGACCGGCACGGACCCCGGTCCCGTCCCGCCGCCCGGCTGCCCCGCCCACGCCCGCGGCCCCGGCGGGCTGCGCCGGCTCTACGGCCCGCAGGCGGAGGACCTCAGCTCCCTGTACGAGCGACTGCGGGACGAACACGGCCCGGTGGCGCCCGTGCTGCTCCATGACGACGTGCCGATGTGGCTGGTGCTCGGCCACGCCGAGAACCTGCACATGGTGCGTACGCCCTCGCAGTTCTGCCGGGACAGCCGCATCTGGACCCCGCTCCTGGACGGCATGGTCAAGCCGGACCACCCGCTCATGCCGCACATCGCCTGGCAGCCCATCGCCTCGCACGTCGAGGGCGACGAGCACCTGAGGCTGCGCCGCGCGGTCAACGGCGCCATCTCGACCATCGACCCCCGGGGCATCCGCCGGCACATCAACCGCTCCACGCAGCGCCTGGTCAACCGGTTCTGCGAGGAGGGCACCGCGGACCTGGTCAGCCAGTTCGCCGAGCACCTGCCGATGGCCGTGATGTGCGAGATCCTCGGTATGCCCGAGGAGTACAACGACCGGATCGTGCAGGCCGCCCGCGACATGCTCCGGGGCACCGAGACCGCGATCGCGAGCAACGCGTACCTCATGGACGCCCTCGGCCGGCTCACCGCGCGCCGTCGCGCCCAGCCCGAGGAGGACTTCACCAGTTACCTCATCACCCATCCGGCGCGGCTCACCGACGACGAGGTCCGCGAGCACCTCCGGCTGGTGCTGATCGCCGCGTACGAGGCGACCGCCAACCTCACCGCCAACGTGCTGCGGATGGTGCTCACCGACCCGCGTTTCCGCGCCCAGCTCAGCGGCGGCCAGATGACGGTGCCGGAGGCGGTCGAGCAGTCCCTGTGGAACGAGCCGCCGTTCAGCACGATCTTCGCCTACTTCGCCAAGCAGGACACGGAGCTGGGGGGCCAGCGCATCCGCCGGGGCGACGGGCTGCTCTTCGGTATCGCGCCGGGCAACATCGACCCCCGGGTGCGTCCCGACCTGACCGCCAACATGCAGGGCAACCGCTCGCACCTCGCCTTCGGCGGCGGGCCGCACGAGTGCCCCGGCCAGGACATCGGCCGGGCCATCGCCGACACCGGTGTCGACGCGCTGCTGATGCGGCTGCCGGACGTGGAACTCGACTGCGACGAGGACGAGTTGACCTGGACGGAGTCGATGTCCTCACGCCACCTGGTGGAACTGCCGGTACGGTTCGCGCCGAAGCCGCCGCAGGACGTGATGCTCAAGCCGGGCCACACGCAGCTCCCGCCGCAGCGCGAGGCCTGGCGGATCGGCACCCGCCAGCCGGAGTCGGCGCCGGTGGCGCAGACGGCACCCCAGCCGGCCGTCACCCCGCCGCAGCACCCCGGCCCGACCCCTGGACCTGCTCGCCCGAGGGGCCCCTGGCGCCGGTTCCTGCGCTGGTGGCGCGGTCGCTGACCGGGCGGACCGGAGGGCCGACGGTACGGGAGAACTCGACGCCTGCGGGCGGATCGGCGACCCGGTGCGGCCCGACCGGGCCGGTGCTACGCGCCGGCCGCCCAGTCGTCGTACGACGTCCACGCCGCGAGGACCCGCCCGCTCCGGAACCGGTGCTCCGCCCCCGTGACCGGATCGGTGAACTCCAGGCTCCGTGCCAGCAGTTGCAGCGGACGCCGGAAGTCACCGGCCGGTACGGGGCCGGTCACCACCGGGTAGAGCGGGTCACCGAGGATCGGCACGCCGAGCCTGTTCATGTGCACCCGCAGCTGATGGGTCTGTCCGGTGGCGGGCACGAGGCGGTACAGGCCGCGTCCCCGCCCGTCGTGCTCGGCCGGCTCGACGCGGCTGACCGCGTTCGGCTCGCCCTCGACCTCGTAGGCGGCCAGCACCCCGCGCTCCTTCACGATCCGGCTGCGCACGGTCCGGGGCAGCGCGAGGGCCGGATCGTACGGGGCGACGGCCTCGTACTCCTTGCGTACGTGCCGGTCGCGGAACAGCGACTGATAGGCGCCCCGCTCCTCGGGCCGTACGGTGAACAGCACCAGCCCGGCGGTGAGCCGGTCCAGCCGGTGCGCGGCGCCCAGTGCCGGGATGCCCAGCTCCCGGCGCAGCCGGGCGAGCGCGGTCTCGGTGACATGGCTGCCGCGCGGGGTGGTGGCCAGGAAGTGCGGCTTGTCGGCGACGACGATGTGCTCGTCGCGGTAGACCACGCCGACCGGGAACGGCACCGGCACCTCGGCGCGCAGCTCCCGGTGGAACCACACGAACATCCCGGGCTCATAGGCCGCGTCCGGCGCCACCGCCCGGCCGTCCGCCCCGACGACCAGCCCCGCGTCGAACATCCCCTCGACGACACCGGCGCCCGCCGGGAGCCGCTCCACCAGATGCTCGCGCACAGTGGCCCAGCGTCCCTCGGCGGGCAGCCGTACCCGCACCGGATCCACCCCCTCGCGCTGCGGCAGGGGAGCGGGCGGGATCCGGGTCCGGCGTCTCATCACCCGCCAGCCTAAGCGCCGCTCACACCGGCACGGCCACGGCGGCCCGGGTACGGGACGGGTGCAGCCGGTAGCCGGCGCCGATCACGACGGTCCCGGTGAGGAAGAGCACGGAGAACCACCGGAAGTACCAGTGCATGCCCGCCGGGTCGTACACCGCGGCCCGTGGCCAGGCCAGGTTGACGGTCATGAACGCGCCGTACAGGAGGGCGAGGGCGTTGACCGGGACGCCCCAGCGGCCGAGGGAGAAGAGCCGGGCGCCCGTCTCGTCGGTGCCGTCGACGGAGAACCGGCCGCGCAGCCGGCGCACCAGCAACGGGCCGGTGACCATCGCGTACGCCAGGTACAGCAGCACGATGCAGGTCGTGCCGATGGCCAGAAACGCGTCCGGGGAGGCGAAGTTGAGCAGCAGCAGGGCCGCCGCGAGGACACCGACCATTCCTCACGCTCCCGCGTCGGGTTCCCGATCGCGATGCCTCGTGATACGCCGACGCCGGGAGGGACGACGAAAGCACTAGCTTGGGAGCCCTGGCCCCTTACCCCTGATCGCAGGTTGCACCACCCCATCGCACGCCGGGCCGTCACCCCAAAGTGCGTCAC